>CAJCHR010000242.1 GCA_903970225.1 Actinobacteria bacterium 21-64-8
CCTGGCGCGGGCCGCGGTCTCCGCCGCCGCCACCGCCGCCGCTGCGACCACCGCCGCTGCCGCCACGTCCGCCGCGGTCGCCGCCACGGTCACCACCGCCGCCGCCGGGACGACGACGATCACCGCCGCGGTCACCACCGCCGCTGCGCTCGGGACGGTCACCCCTGGGTTCGCGCGCCTCACGCGGAGGACGGCTGTCTTCGAGAGCCTCGCCGGTCTCCTGGTCGGCCACGCGCATCGACAGGCGAACCTTGCCGCGCGGGTCGATCTCGAGGACCTTGACGTAGACCTCCTGGCCTTCCTTGACGACGTCGGTCGGCTTCTCGACCCGCTCGTTCTTCATCTCGGAGACGTGGACGAGACCGTCCTTGCCGCCCATGAAGTTCACGAACGCGCCGAAGTCGACGATGTTGACGACCTTGCCCTTGTAGATCTTGCCGACCTCGGCTTCCTCGACGATGCCGAGGATCCAGGCCTTGGCGGCGTCGATCTGCGCCGGATCGCTCGACGAGATCTTGACCAGGCCCTCGTCGTCGATGTCGACCTTGGCGCCGGTGGTGGCGACGATCTCGCGGATCACCTTGCCGCCGGTGCCGATGATGTCGCGGATCTTCGACTTGTCGATCTGGATCGATTCGATGCGCGGGGCATGCGCCGAGAGCTCGGTGCGCACTTCGCCCAGCGCCTTGGTCATCTCGCCCAGGATGTGGGCGCGACCTTCCTTGGCCTGGTTCAGCGCGGCCGAGAAGATCTCCTTGGTGATGCCGGCGATCTTGATGTCCATCTGCATCGTGGTGATGCCTTCGGACGTGCCCGCGACCTTGAAGTCCATGTCGCCGAGGTGATCTTCGTCACCCAGGATGTCGGACAGCACGGTGAAGTCCTTGCCCTCGAGGATCAGGCCCATCGCGATGCCCGAGACCGGGCGCTTGATCGGCACGCCCGCGTCCATCATCGACAACGCGCCGCCGCAGACCGTGGCCATCGACGAGGAGCCGTTGGACTCGGTGATGTCGGAGACGACCCGGATCGTGTAGGGGAACTCTTCCTTCGTCGGCAGCACCGCCTGCAGCGCGCGCCAGGCGAGTTTGCCGTGGCCCGTGTCGCGACGCGAGGGCGCCCCGAAGCGGCCGACTTCACCGACCGAGTAGGGCGGGAAGTTGTAGTGCAGCATGAAGTTCGAGTAGCTCAAGCCCTCGAGGCCGTCGATCATCTGCTCGGCGTCCTTGGTGCCCAGCGTGGTGGTGCAGATCGCCTGCGTCTCACCGCGCGTGAACAGTGCCGAACCGTGCGTGCGCGGCAGGAAGCCGACCATCGCCTCGATCGGACGGATCTGGGTGCTGGTGCGCCCGTCGATGCGCTTCTCGCCGCGGATGATCGCGCCGCGCACGATCTCGGACTCGAGCTTCTTGACCGTCTTGCTGGCGACGTTCTGGATCTGCCCGCCTTCGCTGGCATAAGCTTCCTTGGCCTTGGCGCGCGCGGCGTTGAGGGCGTTGGAACGCTCCGACTTGTCGGTCAGCTTGTAAGCGGCCGCGATGTCGGCACCGATCAGCGTCTTGAGCTTGGCCTTGATCGCGGTGTTGTCGCTGACGGCGACTTCCCACGGCTCCTTGGCCGCCTTCTCGGCGAGATCGATGATCAGGTTCACGACCTTCTTGATCTCGTCGTGCGCGAACAGCACCGCGCCGAGCATGATGTCCTCGGGCAGCTCGCGCGCCTGCGATTCGACCATCATCACCGCGCTGCCGGTGGCGGCGACGACGAGGTCGAGCGCGCCCTTGGCGGCTTCGTCCTGCTTGGGGTTCAGCGTGTAGGCGCCGTTCTCGTAGCCGACGCGCGCGGCGCCGATCGGACCCATGAACGGCAGGCCCGAGATGGTCAGCGCCGCCGACGCCGCGATCATCGCGAGGATGTCGGGCTCGACCTCACCGTCGAAGCTCAGCACGTGAGCGATGACGTTGATCTCGTTGTAGAAGCCTTCGGGGAACAGCGGGCGGACCGGACGGTCGATCAGGCGGGAGACCAGGGTCTCCTTTTCGGTGGCGCCGCGCTCACGCTTGAAGAAGCCGCCCGGGATGCGCCCGGCGGCGAAGAACTTTTCCTGGTAGTGGACGGTGAGCGGGAAGAAGTCCTGCCCTTCCTTGACTGACTTGGCGGCGGTCACGGCGCAAAGCACCACGGTTTCGCCGTACGTCGCGAGGACCGCGCCGTCGGCTTGACGGGCAATGCGGCCGGTTTCCAGGGTGAGCGTCTTGCCGCCCCACTCCATGGATACGGTTTTGGTGTCGAACATGTCGTTTCCTTCAGCCCGCGGGCCCAATTGCCAGCGGGTTTTGCTGCCGGGTTTACCGTCCCGGTCCGGTTCGGGGCCTTGTGTCTGCCCCTAGGCGCCTCGCCGAAATGCGAGGGGGCCCGATACACGAAGCGGCCCGCTGGGGGCCGCTTCAAAGCTTACCTCACTTGCGCAGGCCGAGCTTCTGAATGAGTGCGTTGTACCGATCGACATCCTTCTTTTTCAGGTAGTCGAGCAGCGAGCGCCGCTTGTTGACCATCATCAGCAGGCCGCGGCGCGAGTGGTTGTCCTTGTGGTGAAGCTTGAAGTGCTCGGTCAGCGTGACGATCCGGCTGGTCAGGATCGCGACCTGGACTTCGGGAGATCCGGTGTCGCCGTCATGACGCGCGTTCGAACCGATGATTTCCGTCTTCTTTTCGGCAGTAACCGACATTGCATTCACTCCGCGACATCAGGAAGGTTGAAGCCCCTGACGACCCGGGCCTGGCCCGAGCAAAGCTCGATCAGCGCAACGGGAACGGGTCCCGCTTTCGCCCAATAGAGCCCGTCGTCATAGGGCAGCCCGGTCAGAACTCGGCCCTGTCGGACCGCTCCTGTCTCTGCGGGCGAAAGGTCCAGGGCCGGGATGTCGTCCAGCCCCGCCTCCAGCGGCAAGAGTACGTTCTTGAGCGGCGCCCCCTTGCCGATTTCGTTGAGAGAGTCCAGCGAAATCGCCTGAGCGAGGTCGAACGGCCCGGCGCGCAGACGCCTGAGATAAGTGACGTGGCCACGCGTTCCAAGCGCCAGCGCGATGTCGCGCGCGAGGCTGCGGATGTAGGTTCCCTTGGAGACGTGGGCGGTGAGGGTGACGTGTTCCTCACCGTGAACGGGGAGGATCTGGAGAGCGAATACCGTCACATCGCGCGTCTTGAGTTCCACCGTCGCCCCGGCGCGCGCCAGGTCATAAGCGCGTTGGCCATCGATCATGAGCGCGGAATACGCCGGCGGCACTTGCGCGATCGGGCCGGTAAAGCGCGGCAGCACCGCCGCGATCTCGGCCAGCGTCGGCCGATGGGCACTCTCGGCGATCACCTTGCCTTCGAGATCGAGCGTGTCGGTCTCTGCGCCGAACGCGATCGTGAACGCGTATTCCTTGCTCGCATCGAGCATGCGACCGGCGAGCTTGGTCGCCTCGCCCAGCGCGATCGGCAGCACGCCGGTGGCCAGCGGGTCGAGCGTTCCGCCGTGGCCGACTTTGACCTTGCCGTATCCCGCTGTGCGCAAGTTGCGTTTGACCGCGGCGACCGCCTGGGTCGAGCCGAGGCCTAGCGGCTTGTCGAGGATGATCCAGCCATGCACCGGCCGATGGACCAGATTGGGCCCATCGGCCTTGCGATCCGTCAGGGGAACTGGTTGCCGATCCGGCGCGGCGCGCCGCGCCCCACCCAGTCGGCGAGGTTGCGGTGGAAGTTGATCACTTTCTGCTCCTGGTGCGGATTGGGCAAAGTCCCGCGGAAACCGCGCGACTTCATGCCGCGCTGGACCGCAGCCATATTGGCGAAGTCCTGGCACAGCACCGAGCCCCAGTTCTCGTGCGTGGCCTCGCCGTATGTCCACTCGCTCGCCGGCTCCTCGCCCTCGGGGAAGCGCTCGATCGCGTAAGCCTCGAAGATGCACTTGTCGGGATCGTCGCCGTAAGGCCGCGTGCGGTAGCACAGAGCATAGACCGCGCCTTGCAGCACGCTCATGTTCGGGAACATATGCCAGGCGAGGCCGGCTTCGGTCATCTGGGCGGGAGTGATCTCGGGCCATATCACGCCGCGCTCTGCGTCCATTTCCTTGGCGCGGCTGATCCAGTGCGCGATCACGTCCGGCGCGGGCGTGCCCTCGGGCAATTCGTCGACGAGCTGCTTGGCGGCTTGCACGAGCGTCGCGGTGGTCGAGGCGTTGTTGACCGTCTCCCAGTTCTCGCGGGTCAGCTCATACGTCGAAATGCGCGCGTCCTCGCCCTTGCCGGCGCGCATCGTCGAGGACGAGCCCCCGATCGCGCGCAGCGTCGCGTCGCGCTGGTCGAAGCCCGAGACGCCGTGGAGGCCGAACGCCTTCGAATATGCGTAGAATTCACCGTATTCGAGCAGCTGTGAGTGGGTGCCGGTGACGTGGTACGGCTCCATGAACGCTTCGAGCGCGGTCTTCCAGTTGCAGTCGAACACCACCCAGTTGCGCCATTTGTAGCGCATCTTGCCAAAGTCGAACGGATCGAGGATCCGCGGCACTTCGCCCAGGAATTCCTGCAGCGAGGGCGCGTCGGGGTCCATGTTGATGAACACCCAGCCGCCCCAGGTGTCGACCTGCACCGGGGTCAGCGAGGTGCATTCGGCGTTCAGACCGCCGCCCTGCTTCTCCCAGTCCTGCGGATCGAGGATGAAGGTGTTGTTGCCGTTGAGGTCGTAGGTCCAGCCGTGGAAGCCGCACAGGAACTGGCGCTTGTTGCCGGTGACCGAGTTCACGCCGGGCGGCGTGTCGATCAGCTGGCGGCCGCGGTGCGCGCAGACGTTGTGGAACGCGTGCAACGCGCCCTTTCCGGACCCTTCCTTGACGCGCACGACGATGATCGAATCGTCGCCGACGTTATAAGTGAAGAAGTCGCCGATGTTGGGGATCACTTCCTCGCGGTCGGCCATCTGCCAGACCCGGGGCCAGAGCCGCTCCTTCTCCAGCTCGAGATATTCCTTCGAGAGGAATGCCTCGACCGGATACGTCGTCATCTCCTCGCGGTCGAGATCGTCGACCGTGATGTTGTCCTGACCGATACTGGTGAGTTCGTTCACGCTGTGCTCTCCCGGATTGCGGGGCGCGCTGTCACGCCTCTTGCAGCACGGGTGCCGTGCGCTGCCGCCGCAGTCAATCGCCGCCGAGCCTAACCCAAACCACGCGTCAAGGAAATGCCGGAAGCGCGCGCCGGAGCCTGCCGAGATGGAGCTCTAACCGAGCACGGCCGAGTCCGGTCCGCCAAGCAGCACCGCCGCGAAATGGGCGCGGACCATGTCGTTACAACTGCACGAACGCTCGCGCAGCCGGGCGAAGTCGAGCACCTCGATGCTGCCCCGCCGGGTGCGCAGGAGACCGTCGCGCTTGAAGCCTTGCACGACCCGACTCGCATAACTGCGCCCGCTGCCCATCCGTGCGGCGAGCTGCTCTTGCGTGATGCTCACCACGCTCTGCCGGGTCCGCTCGACGATCACGCACAGCCATTTGGCGGCGCGCTGCTCGATCCCGTGGCAAACGCTGCAGGCAATCGCCTGCAACAATTCGGCCAGGAGGCAATCTGCGTAGCGCCTCAACAATGCGCCGAGTTCGGGCGATGTCTGCGCGAGCCTTGCCATATCGGCGGAAGCGATGCGGTAGAACGATCCTGGCTGGCTCACGACCGCACGGGTATAAGCGGGAAACCGCCCCGAGCTGATCACACCGCCAACGCAGCCTTCCGCGCCCACCATCGCAGTCTCGATCCCGCTGTCTTCGTCGACCAGCACGAAATAGGATGCCATAGCGGTTCCGAGGGGAAAGTGACAGTGCGCGACCCGGTCACCCGCCTCGAACAGGATATCGTCCTGCCCCAACCGCACCTCGGTTAAAAACGGTTTTATCAGCGCCTGGTCCGTCACTGCTAACGCCTCCAGGAGGCGATTTCCTTCGGGCATGCCAGGCGGTCTTTCTATGAGACGACATTCTCAGGCGTGATAGCCAAAGAGCGACTCGTTTGCTGTTCACTTTTGAACAGAAGTTCTCCTAGAATGCAATTAATACAACGAGGATTAATAAAATTGAACAATCGTTTACAGAAAATTATTCGAGCGCCTCGAACCTTCAAGGCCGTTCGATATTATCCAGGAAGCGAATAAAACCGCGTTCCTCGGCACTTAGCCACTGCGTCGCGCGGGGAAGCGGGCGCTCGAGCACCTTTACCGCATCCGGCTCACGCCGTGCGGCAGCCACGACCGCGGGATGAACATAGGATTTGCGTGCAATCGCCGCGGTGTTGCCGAGGAGCTGCGCGATCTGCGTGGTCAATGCCTTCACGCCGATCGCCGGATCGCCGCGAACAAGCCCGAAACCGATCGCCGATGCATGCCACGTGCGGAAATTGCGCGCGGTGAACGCACCTCCCATCGTCTGGTGGATATAGGCGTTGACGTCGTTGGAGCTGACCGGAACCGCCTCGCCTTCATCGTCGAGGTACTGGAACAAGTGCTGCCCTGGCAGATCCTGCATGCGCCGCACGCAGCGCACCAGCCGCGGATCCCCGCAATCGATCTCCTGAAGCTTGCCCGACTTGCCGCGAAATCGCAGGCGCAAGTGCTTGCCCTCGATCGTGGCGTGGCGATTGCGCAGTGTGATCGCGCCGAAGCTCTTGTTGGTCCTGGCGTAGGCCTCGTTGCCGACACGGATCGCGCCGGTATCGAGCAGCGCGATCACCGTGGCGATCGCTCGGTCGCGACCGAGCGTGCGCCGCGCGAGATCCTTGGCGACTGTCGCGCGCAATTTGGGGAGCTTGCGTCCAAAATCGGCGCAGAGCTCGAATTTGCGCGCGTCCCGCTCGGCCCGCCAATCGGGGTGGTAGCGATATTGCTTGCGCCCGCGCGCATCGAAACCAAAGGCTAGCAGATGCGCATCGGGGTCGCCGGCGAACCAGCAATCGATGTAGGCGGGCGGCAAGGCGATCCGATTGAGCCGGTCGATCTCGTCGCGGTCGGTAATCCGCTCTCCCCCGGGCGCATAATACGCCCAATATTCGCGCACCCGCTTGCGGGTAATTCCCAATGCCGCGTCGTCCGCGAAGACCAGTCCTTTTGCCATCGTGGCGGCAAAACGCGCGAGCGCTGCGATGGTTGTCGCGCTTGACGCTGGACAACGCACGCACGGGAACATAAATAGAACGCATGGCGCAACTGTCGCTCAAGGAAAAGCTCGGCATCCTGGCCGATGCGGCGAAATATGATGCCTCGTGCGCTTCGTCGGGCACGACCAAACGCGATTCGCGCAGCGGCGGCATCGGTTCGACCGAAGGCATGGGCATCTGCCACGCTTATGCGCCCGACGGGCGCTGCATCTCGCTGCTCAAGATCCTGCTGACCAACGTCTGCGTGTTCGATTGCCATTACTGCATCAACCGCAAGAGCTCGAACGTGCGCCGCGCGCGGTTCACCGCCGAGGAAGTCGTGCGGCTGACGCTCGGATTCTATCGGCGCAACACAATCGAGGGATTGTTCCTCTCCTCGGGCATCATCCGCAGCCCGGATTATACGATGGAGCAGCTGGTCGAAGTCGCTCGCAGTCTGCGTGACGATCACGGCTTCAAGGGCTACATCCACCTCAAGACGATCCCCGATGCCGACCCGGAAATCGTCGGCCGGGCCGGGCTTTATGCCGACCGCGTCTCGATCAATGTCGAGCTGCCGACGGTCGCCGCGCTCAAGCGGCTCGCACCCGAAAAGTCCGAGGTGCGGATCGCCGGCGCGATGGGCGACATGCGCGAGGCGATCGCCGGGGCACGCGATGCATCTGCAAAGTTCCGCTCGGCGCCGCGATTCGCGCCCGCGGGGCAATCGACACAGATGATCATCGGCGCCGATGCAGCGACTGACAGCGATATCGTGACCCGCGCGGCGACACTGTACCGCGATTACGATCTGCGCCGGGTCTACTACTCTGCGTTCTCGCCGATCCCCGACGCCAGCGCAGTGCTGCCACTGAAGCGCCCGCCGCTGATGCGCGAACACCGGCTTTATCAGTCTGACTGGCTGATGCGCTTCTACGGTTTCGCACCATCGGAGATCAGCGACGCAGCGGAAGGCGGGATGTTGCCGCTCGATATCGACCCCAAGCTCGCGTGGGCGCTCAAATATCGCGATCGCTTTCCGGTCGACGTGAACCGCGCCGATCGCGAGAGCCTGTGGCGTGTGCCGGGGCTGGGCACGAAGGCGGTGAAAGCGATTCTTTCGGCGCGGCGCTTTCGCACCTTGCGGCTCGAGGATATCGCGCGGCTGACCAATTCGATCGCCAAGATCCGGCCCTTCATCGTCGCGGTTGATTGGCGCCCGACATTGCTGACCGACAGTGCAACCCTGCGACAGAGAATGGCCGCGCCGGCGAAGCAGCTGGAATTGTTCGCCGCGTGATTGTGCGGTGCGGTGCAACCCGCGCCGCCTCTCCGGGTTTCTTCTTCCAAAGGAGACCGTTCATGTCCGATGCCCGTATTTTCGAGGATCTGAAGCACGATCATGATCGCCATCGCGCGTTGCTGGCACAGCTCGGCGAGACCAGCGGCGCCAGCGAGGAGCGCAGCACGTTGTTCGAATCCCTGCGCCAGGAACTGCAGGCGCACGCCGCTGCCGAAGAGGAATCGCTTTACGCGACGATGCTCGGCAATCCCGACTTGCGCGAGGAAGCCCGCCATTCGGTCAGCGAGCACAAGGAGATCGACGATTATCTGGGCGAGCTGGTCGAGACCGACATGAGCTCGTCCGCATGGCTGATCAAGTTCAAGCAGATGCGCCACCGCTACCTCCATCACATCGATGAGGAAGAGGAAGACATGTTCCCCGAAGCTGCCGACACACTGAGCAGCGCGGACGAAAAGCGGATGGCCGCGGTGTTTGAGAGCCGCAAGCCCAAGGAACTGGAACGCGCCGCGAACGAACTGCCCGGTGACGAGCGCGAATAGTCCGGAACTCCACGCACCACGCGCGCGCCCTGGCGATGGCCCGCGCGTGGTACTGCTGGCGCGCGAAGACGATTTCGATGGTTGGCGCGATGCCGCCCGGCGGCTCGCGGGCGCCCGGGTTTCGCCTGATACGGTGCTCTGGCAAACAGCCGATGGCGGGGGCGATCTGTTCGCCGATCCGGGCGCTGCCCTGCCGCCCGAACCGGCTCACGATCTGCGGGTTCCGCGTGCGTTCCCCGATCTCGCCGAAAGCGCGATCCTGCACTCCGATCCCGAGCGGTTCGGGCTACTTTACACCCTGCTGCTTCGTTTGCAGCAGGAGCCGCGGCTGCTTGAGGACGCCGCCGATCCGCTGGTGCGCCGCATCGAAGCGCTCGCCAAGACGGTGCGGCGCGAGATCCACAAGATGCACGCCTTCGTGCGCTTTCGCGAAGTGACCGATGATGACGGTTCGCGCTTCGTCGCCTGGTTCGAGCCCGACCATCACATCGTGCGCGCCACCGCCGGGTTCTTCGTCCGGCGCTTCACCAGCATGCGCTGGTCGATCCTGACCCCCGAACTCTCGATCCATTGGGACGGCTTCACCCTGACGGAAAGTGCCGGCGCGGACCGCGCGCAGGCGCCGGCCGAGGATCTGGGCGGCGATGACGCGCTAGAAGCGCTGTGGGTCAGCTACTACCGGTCGATCTTCAACCCGGCACGGCTGAAAGTCGGGATGATGGTCAAGGAAATGCCTCGCCGTTACTGGAAGAACCTGCCCGAGGCGCAGGCGATCGCGCCGCTGATCGCGGGTGCGCAAGGACGCGAGGCGACAATGACCGCGCAGCAGGTCGCACCGGCCGAGCGTCCGCGAACGCTCGGCGCGCTGGCCGAAGAAGCGCAGTCCTGTCGCCGCTGCCCGCTGTGGCAAGGCAGCGACGGCGTGGCCACGGGCGGCTGCGTGTTCGGCGAGGGCCCGGGCGATGCGAAGCTGATGATCGTCGGCGAACAGCCCGGCGACGAGGAGGACAGGCAGCAGCGTGCGTTCGTCGGCCCGGCGGGCCAGCTTCTCGATCGCGCGCTGGATGAGGCGCAGATCGAACGCGGCACAGTCTATGTCACCAACGCGGTGAAGCACTTCAAGTTCGTGATGCGGGGCAAGCGGCGGCTGCACCAGACGCCCGCCGCTCCGGAGGTCACTGCCTGCCGCTGGTGGCTCGACCAGGAGATCGGCCTGCTCCGGCCGCGCGCCACGGTGATGCTTGGCAACACCGCGATCCGGGGTGTTACGGGAAAAGCCGGCGCGGTCGGCGCGCTGCGGGGAAAGCCGATAACGCTCACCCAAGGCACGGGCATCGCGACGTACCACCCGGCCTACGTGCTGCGCGTGCCCGACAAGGACACCGCCGAGCGCGCTTTCGCCGATCTGGTTGCCGACTTGCGCGTCGCCCGGCTGGCCGCTGACGAAGTCTGATCAGCGGAACGTCGGGACAAGCCGGGCGTTGCTCCTCCAGGACCGCACCTACCCGGCGCACGCTGGCACGGGCGAGGAACAAGGAGATGTGAGATGGATAGCAAGATTCGCTACGAGTTCTGGGAATCGCTCAGCGACAGCCCGTTCGTCCTGCTCGGCCTCGAAGGCGTGAATGAGCATGTCGAGCCAATGACCGCTCAGCTCGACAAGGAGGCCAACCATGCAATCTGGTTCTTCCTTTCGCGCGGCAACCGCGTCGCCCGTGGCGGAAGCGCGACCGCGCAGTTCGCCAGCAAGGGTCACGACGTGTTCGCAAGCATTTCGGGAACGCTGGTCGAGGAAACCGACCGCGCGGTGTTCGACAAGCACTGGGGCAAGCCGGTCGAATCATGGTTCCCGGGCGGCAAGGAAGATCCAGACATCCTGTTCCTGCGTTTCGACATCGCCGATGCCGAAGTCTGGACCTCGGACCTGTCGATCAAGGGCAAGTTCAAGCTTCTGACAGGCGCCGAGATCCGCCCCGAGGACGCCGGACAGCACGCCGTGGGTCTCGTCTGACACGCGTGGTGTGACACCGCACGGATTGCCGGTCCCGGGGTTCACCAGGGACCGGCAGCACGGCTTGACCTTCCGGGGCGATTGGTGAAGCTCCACCGCACAGGGAGACGCAGCAATAAAGGCCAATGACAATGCCGGAACTCGGGCCACAATCCGGGCCGCAGCCCAGCACCAGCGAAGCGTCCCGCCGGGCCGTCCTCGACGAATATCCGTTTGGACTCGCCGCGCTGACCGAGCAACTGGATCGGCTAGCCCGGCTTGCGGCACAATTGTGCGACGCGCCCGTTGCGCTGGTCTCGATCGTCGAGGAAACACGGCAGGTCTTCGTCGGCCGGCACGGCACCGAAGTCACCGAAACGCCGCGCGAGTGGTCGTTCTGCGCATGGGCGATGCTGGATCCCTGCATCATGGAAGTCGCCGACGCCACCGCCGATCCGCGCTTCGCCAACAACCCCCTGGTTACCGCCGGACCAGAAATCCGCTATTA
>CAJCHR010000243.1 GCA_903970225.1 Actinobacteria bacterium 21-64-8
GCTCTTCCGATCTACTACTCCGATCCGGGGTTCTGGGGCTATCCGGGCTATGCCTACGACGGCTATCCCGGTGCTTATGACGGCGGTCCCGAGTACGATGACGGGGCGCCAGTGACAGGCGAGCCGGAACAGCCGCAGGCCTATACGCCCGGTTCTCCATATCCGGGGACGCAGTATGCCGGCCCGCAATCGTCGTCTCCTCAGGCAGCTCCGGCTTGCGGAAACTGGCAGTGGAACCAGGCAGACCAGCAATATCACTGGAATACCAATGGCTGTAACTAATAGGGTGCGCAGGCGAACAGGTCTGGTGCGAAGGGCATTGTTCTGGTCGGCGCTTTGCGCTGGCGGGCTGGTCACCTTGCCCGCATGGGGTCAGTCCATCGGACTTCCCCCGATCGCCGCATTGCACCAGAACCTTCGCCTCACAGCGCAGCAGGAACCGGCTTGGAAGGCGTATCGTGACGCGGCTTCGGTGCCCGAGAAAGCGCAAGGGCGCCGCCGCGCTGCGGCCAAGATGTTTCCGACGCTTACCGCGCCGCAGCGGATAGACCTGATCGAGGCGGAGATGCGGCAGGAACTCGCCGACCTTCAGCAGCAGTCGAAGGCGCTCAAGGCATTCTACGCGGTGTTGTTGCCTGAGCAGAAGCGAGTGTTCGACACGCAGACGCTGCCGCCGCAGGGCGGCCAGGCGCCTGCTCAATAGGATTGCGCTTACACCTGGGACCCCTTGTTCCGTCTCTGTACCCACCCCATATTCCGATCCGAACATGGGGGTTCAAACGACTATCATCGAAGGCATTATCGCTTCGGGCGGCCAGCGGCTCGATCGCGTTCTCGCGGACGTGTCGGGCATATCGCGCGAGCGGATCAAGGCGCTTCTCGCGGAAGGGCGGATCATGCTTGGCGGTGAGCCGGCAAGTCATGCCTCGTCCAAGCCCGCCGAAGGTACGCCGTTCCGCATCGACGTGCCCGAAGTCATTGCCGCCGAAGCGCAAGCGCAGGACATTGCGCTCAATGTGGTGTATGAGGACGACTACCTGATCGTCGTGGACAAGCCGGCGGGGCTGGTGGTGCATCCCGCAGCCGGCAACCTCGACGGAACGCTGGTCAATGCGCTGCTGCATCACTGCGCCGGGCAATTGTCCGGTATCGGCGGGGTAGCGCGACCTGGCATCGTGCACCGGATCGACAAGGATACCTCCGGGCTGCTCGTGGTTGCCAAGACCGATGCCGCCCATGAGGGGTTGGCTAAGCAGTTTGCCGATCATTCGATCAGCCGTTTGTACCGCGCCGTGGTCGCCGGATTGCCCGCGCCGCTATCGGGCACGATCACCGGCGCGATCGCGCGATCGCAGTTCGATCGCAAGAAGATGGCATTGGTCGAAGCCAAAGAGGACGGAGGCCGTGGCCGGCATGCGGTCACGCATTACAAGACCGTCGAACGGCTGAGCGTCAGCGCATCGCTGGTCGAGTGCCGCCTCGAAACGGGACGCACGCATCAGGTGCGCGTTCACATGGCGTCAATTGGCCATTCGCTATTGGGAGATCCCGTGTATGGACGCACGCCGCCGCGGATTAGGCCGATTCTCGCACAACTGAAGTTCTCCCGTCAGGCGCTGCATGCGGCGCAACTTGGGTTTATTCATCCCATAAGCGGTGAGAGTCGCGACTTCTCCAGCATGTTACCCGTCGATCTGGTTCGACTGATCGACGAACTGCGGAACTGAAATCGTTTTTTTGAGCTATATTCACGGGGTTTAATCGAGCCATATGATCAGCCCATTCTAAGGATGGCTGGAGACCCCCGATACGAAAGGCAGGGTAGTTCAGGTGAGTGGAACAAAGGTGAGCGTGAAGCGCAATCTTCCTTCGGTTCCCGCACTCGGCGGTGAGCAGAGCCTCAACAGGTATCTGTCCGAGATCAAGAAATTCCCGGTGCTTGCGCCCGAGCAGGAATACATGCTCGCCAAGCGATTTCGGGAGCATGGCGATCCGCAGGCAGCGGCGCAGCTTGTGACGAGCCATCTCCGGCTCGTGGCCAAGATCGCCATGGGCTATCGTGGCTACGGCCTGCCGGTGAGCGAACTGATCTCCGAGGGCAACATCGGCCTGATGCAGGGCGTCAAGAAGTTCGAGCCCGAGCGCGGTTTCCGCCTCGCCACGTATGCGATGTGGTGGATCAAGGCCTCTATCCAGGAGTTCATCCTGCGCTCGTGGAGCCTCGTCAAGATGGGCACCACCGCGGCCCAGAAGAAGCTGTTCTTCAACCTTCGCCGGATGAAGAAGCAGCTCGACGCCTACGAGGACAGCGACCTCCACCCCGAGGACGTGGCCAAGATCGCCAAGGATCTGGGCGTGCCCGAGCAGGAAGTCGTCAACATGAACCGGCGGATGATGCTGGGTGGAGACGCCTCGCTCAACGTCTCGCTTCGTGAAGAAGGCGAAGGCCAGTGGCAGGACCTGCTCGCGGACGAGCGCCCGCTGCAGGACGAGACCGTTGCCGAGGCTGAGGAAGTCACTGTGCGTCACGGCATGCTGCTCGAAGCGATGGGCAGCCTGAATGAGCGCGAGCGGGAGATTCTGACCGAGCGCCGGCTGATCGACGATCCCAAGACGCTCGAGGAGCTGAGCCAGGTCTACCACGTCAGCCGCGAGCGCGTCCGCCAGATCGAAGTGCGCGCGTTCGAGAAGCTGCAGAAGGCGATGAACCGCATCGCCGGCGATCGGCGCCTGCTGCCCGCGATGGCCTAGTCCATTTATCCTCCCTGTCGGCTTTGCCGATGGGGAGGAAGCCGGTCACGGCTGTGATGCGGAGCTCGACCGGACTTGCTCTTACCCTCGGTCATCCGACCTAGCGCCCTCAGCTCGTCGCCAATGAACTGCACGCGGCGATGAGAACTCCTGGTCTTCAATTTAATACCGAATAAAGCAGTCGCTTGCTCCGGGCCCACAATTGCGAAAGAATGTTCCGAAGGCGGCGGCATAGAGTCGCGCCAATGGGAGAGCAGGCGTGGATCTTCAGAAATATGGCCCTTGGGCGGTCGTGGTTGGCGGCTCCGAAGGCGTCGGCGCAGCATTCGGCCGGCAACTTGCGGCCGATGGCTTCAAACTCGTTCTCGTCGCCCGCAAGCAGGGCCCGCTAGACGAAGTGGCCGGCGAACTGCGTGCGGGCGGTGCCGAGGTTCGCGTGATCTCGGCCGACTTGTCGAAGCATGACGTGCTCGATCATGTGCGCACCGTGACCGATGACGTGGAGGTCGGCCTGCTGGTCTACAATGCCGGCGCCAACAACACCCGCGGGCCCTATCTCGATCTGCCCCGCGAGGTTCCGGACTCGGTGATCGCGATCAACGTGCTCGGCCAGACCGAGTTTGCGCGGCATTACGGGCAGGGGATGAAGGCGCGCGGGAAGGGCGGGATCATCCTGACCGGCTCTCTCGGCGGCTATGTCGGATCGGGTACGCTTGCCGCGTACAGCGCGTCGAAGGCATTCAGCCGGGTGTTCACGGAGGCGCTGTGGGCCGAATGCCAGCCCATGGGCATCGATGTGCTCCACCTTAATATCGGCTTCACCGCAACCCCAGCGATGGCACGCCTTGGCATGCCGATCGAACTGGCCGAACCGCCCGAGAATGTCGCGCGCGAGGGGCTGGATAACATCGCCAACGGCCCCGTGTGGATCGTCAGCACCCCGGGCAACTACGAGCGTGCCAAACTTGCCTCCGTGGTCGAGAACCGCGCCGACGTGGTTCGGGCCAATGCGATCCGACCGCGCGAGGAAACCGCCGCATCTGCCGCCGAGCACAAGAAACTCGCCGGAAGCTCGCTATAACTTACGGCGCCCGCTAAGCATCATCCATGAGTGAAGCATTCAGGCTCGACGGACGGGTTGCGATCGTCACCGGCGGCGCAAGCGGCATCGGTGTGGGAATTTGCGAGGTGCTGGCCGAGGCCGGTGCGCGCGTGGTGGTGGCCGATCGTGATGCGGTGGGCGCGGCTCGGCTCGCGGCGACGCTCGGCGCGGTGTCGGTGGCTGTCGATATAACCGACGAGGCATCGGTTGTCGCCGCCTGCGCAGAGGTCGTCGCGCGCTATGGAACGCCGTGGCTACTGGTCAACAACGCGGGACTGCAGCATCGCGAGATGCTGCTCGACGGCACGGTCGATCACTGGAAGCGCGTGAACGACGTCAACGCGCTGGGCCCATTCCTGATGACACGCGAGGTCGCCAGGGCGATGGTCGCACGCGGGCAGGGCGGGCGTATCGTCAATTGCGCCTCGTCGGGGCTTCATGGGCAGTTCGTGCAAGGGCTGGCGGCGTATCTCGCATCGAAGGGCGCAGTCGCCGCGCTCACGCTAGCCAGCGCGTTCGAACTCGCCGAACACGCGATCACCGTGAATACCGTGCTGCCTGGCGGTGTCGGAACGCCCGGCGCGATCGGTGCCGAGGGTCCGCCGCCGGTCGGCCCCGGCAATCGCCGCCCGCCGCTGGGCATGTGCGGCCCGCGCGACATTGCCGCGGCGGTGCTGTTCTTCGCGACTCCGGCCGCGCGTTACGTCACCAATCAGGTGCTGAGCGTCGATGCCGGGTTTTCGGTGACCTAGACCCTCCCCACGCGTGGGGAGGAGTCCTCTGGGCTGCCGCCTCCCCGCAAGCGGGGAGGATTTCGCGTTACTTCGGCGGCATGCGGATCGCGCCGTCGAGGCGGATCAGCTGGCCATTGAAATACGTGTTGCGCGTGAGTTCCAGTACCAACGAGCCGAACTCTTCGGGCTTGCCGAGGCGCTTGGGGAACGGCACCGCGCGGCCCAAGCCGTCGAACACCGCCTCGTTCATCTCCTTGACTCGCAGCATCGGCGGGGTTGCGAACGTGCCCGGCAGGATCGCGTTGACGCGCACGCCCAGGTCCATCAGGTCGCGCGCCATCGGCAGCACCATCGAATTTACCGCCCCCTTGCCGCCGCCATAAGCGACCTGTCCGACCTGGCCGTCCTGCGATGCGGCCGAGGACGTCAGGATGATCGTGCCGCGCTCGTTGTCGTCGTTGAGCGGCTCGGCAGTCGCCATGCCCAGCGCGGCGATCGAAGCGACGCGGTAGGTTGCGACCGCGATGCCTTCCATCGACTTGGCGAAGCCTTCGGTCGGCGCGCGCTTGTAGCCGCCGGTGGTCTTGTCATAGCTGACGGTCTTGCCGCCCCCGGCAACGACCGCGCAGTGCACCAGCACCCGCTCCTGGCCATGAGCGGCGCGCGCCTTGGCAAAGCCGGCTTCGACACTGGCTTCGTCGAGGATGTTGACGTTGCAGAACACGCCGCCGATTTCTGCGGCGAAGGCTTCGCCAGCCTCCTCCGAGATATCGAACACGGCGACTTTGACGCCCGCGTCCGCCAGTGCCTGGGCCGAGGCGCGGCCGAGGCCCGAGGCGCCGCCGGTCACGACCGCGGCGATGGTGTTGTCGATCTTCATGGCTTGATCTCCCGGATGACGAATCGCGTTTGGCCAGCGCCTAACCCATGGCGAGACACTTGTCTAAACCGGGAGAGAGCTATCGCTGCGGCGAAGGTGCCCGAGCCCGACGGATCAGCGGCCTCAGCCAGCCGTGAAATGCTGCATCGATCCGCCGCCGCCGCCGCCGAACCAGGGCGAGGCGACTTCGATGAATTTGCGGAAGCCTTCCGAGGTCTTACCGGCATTGTGCGCCTCTACCGACTCCCATTCGACCAGGAACAGCACGTTGCCGGGGTTCTCGACACCCTTGAGCGTTCTGGCGGAAATGCACCCGGGCACGCTCTCGAGGTGCGCGTTGCCGCCCGTATCCATGGCCGCCACCAAGCCCGCTGCATCGCCGTCTTTTGCCGCTACGATCGCCACTTCGAGGTCCACGCCCATCTCCCTGATTGAACTCGTGTTCGGCGTCATGGCTTGGGAGATTGCGCGGCGCAAGGGGGAGAGCCGCCCGGACATCCGGTGAGGCTCCAGCAGCAATGTCGAGCGTCCGGCACGGCACTGTCCGCCGCCCGCCCTTGCCGGACCGGCGGCAGTGTCTGTCTACCGCGGTATACGGGAGAGAACCATGAGCGACCGCGATGCCATCATCGAGACGATCAATCTGTACGCCCTCGCACTGGATTCGCAGTGCTGGGATCTGTTCGAGCGCGTGTTCACCACCGACGTGAGTGCCGACTACGGCGTCGGCATGCACTGGCAGGGGCTTGCCGAGTTCACGCGCGATTTCGCCGACTTTCACGCGCTGTTCGATGCGACGCAGCACGTGATGACCAACCATCTGGTCCGTGTCGATGCCGACCGGGCGAGCGCCCACACGTACGGCGCGTGGCGGCTCGTGCGCTATGCCGCGGGCGACCCGCCGGTCTGGGACGGAACCGGATATTACGACGATGAACTCGTGCGCACCCCCGATGGCTGGCGCATCGCGAAGCGGGTTTGCCGAGTTGTGTACTGGACCGGAAACCGCCGGGTTCAATCCCCGAGCGAGGACTTCCAGTTCCAGCTCGACGTGGTCTCGCTCAAGGGCGAAGCGGAGGCTGGCCGATTGAACATCCTGACCGCGCTGGCTTGATCGCTCGGCGGGAAATCAACACCCCTTCCATTCAGGTTTGCGCTTCGCGGCGAAGGCCTCGAGCCCCTCGTTCGCGTCATCCGAAACCCGCCACCGCGCGAAGCCGGGGTGATCGACCTGACCTGCCAGTGCTAGCGCCAGCGTCGGCTGGTCCAGCCCCCACATCGCCAGTTCCTTGGTGAGCCGCACCGCCAGCGGCGCATTGGCGGCGATCGCTTCGGCAAGCGCGGCGGCACGGGCCGCAAGCTCGATCCCCGGCGCAAGCTCGCTGACGAAGCCCATCGCCAGGCCCTCTGCGGCGGTGATGTTGCGCCCGGTCAGCAATGGACCGAGCGCCTGCTT
>CAJCHR010000244.1 GCA_903970225.1 Actinobacteria bacterium 21-64-8
GTATGCTTGATTACACCGCCTCGAAAGCGGCGGTGATCGGCATGACCAAAAGCGCCGCCTCCGAATTCGGTCGTGACAACATTCGCGTCAACGCTATCGCCCCCGGTGGTACGGCGACCGAGGGCTATTCGCAGATCATGGGGGGACACATGGACGTTGCCGAGCAGCGCGCGAAGGCCACGCAGCTGATCGCAGCGCAGATCCAGCCTGAGGACATCACGGGAACGCTGCTTCATCTCGTGGGCGACGGCGCCAAATTCATTACCGGCCAGACGATCGTGGTCGATGGGGGTAAATACTTTCTTGGATGAATGTGAAGCTGGGCCACCAGTCGGCACTGAGGCGTTGTCGGCATCAAGGTGAGGTGAGTGAACAAAGTCATTAGGATCGGCGCGGGCACGGCTTTCTTCAACGATAGCCGCATGGGCATCGCCCAGCTCCTCGCCATGGATGAAGCGCCCGACTACATCATATTCGATTTCCTGGCGGAATCGGTCATGGGTGGACTTGGGCGCGGCCTGGCCAACGGAACCGGATCCGGCTTCGCATCCGATTTCATCGATGGTTACATCCTTCCGCATCTTGGGACCCTGCGGGATCGCGGTGTGCGGGTGATTGCCAATGCCGGCGGTCTCAATCCCTCAGGCTGTGCCGAGGTCTTGCGCGACCGTGCCGCTGCGGTGGATGTAGCGGTGGGGATCGGGGTGGTCGCCGGAGACGATCTCACGCAGCGCCGAGACAGCGTTATCGACGCGGATACGCGCGACATGTTCGACGGCTTCCGAGTTCGTGACGCGATCGCAGCCGCAGATCGCATCAACAGCTTGGTTGCCTACACAGGTGCGTTCCCGATCGCAGCAGCCCTGAGCGCGGGCGCGGACATCGTCATTACCGGCCGGGTGGTCGACAGCGCATTGGCACTCGGTGCGCTGATCCATGAGTTCGGCTGGGGGCCCGAAGACTTCGATCTCCTCGCGGCGGGAACGCTGGCAGGCCACCTGCTAGAATGCTCGGCGCAGGTCACCGGCGGCACCTTTACCGATTGGCGCGACGTTCCAGACTGGGCGGGTATAGGTATGCCCATCGGTGAATGTCACTCGGGCGGCGACCTGGTCATCACCAAGCCTGAGGGCAGCGGGGGGCTGGTCTCGGTCGGCACGGTCGCGGAGCAATTGCTCTACGAGGTTAGCGATCCGCAGCACTATGTCGTTGCAGACGTGATCTGCGATTTTTCCGCGGTGACGTTGCGGCAACTTGGCCCGGACCGCGTGGAAGTGAGCGGCGCTCGCGGCTTGGGACGGACCGAAACCTACAAGGCCAGCCTGACGTGGGACGAGGGCTGGCGAGCAACGGCCACATTTCCGGTTATCGGCCTCGATGCTGCCGCCAAGGCCCGGCGCACAGGCCAGGAGCTCTTCACGCGCGCAGGCGCTATGCTTCGCGATCTCCAGCTCTCTCCGCTGGAACGGACCCGCTGCGACGTGCTCGGCGGTGACGGCAGCGGGCCGACGACCGCGATCTGCCGCCTTGTGGCCGATCACCCTGATCTCGAGGGCGCACAGTTGCTGGTGCGCGAACAGGGATCGGCTATCAGCCATATGTCGGTCGGCACGACGCTCGGGCTCGCTTCCTCGGTGCGACCGGTACAGCGGATCGCCGGTTTCCTCGTTTCCAAAGAGTCTGTCGAGCTGAGCGTTGCGGTAGGGGGAGACGGCGTGCCGTTTCATGTGCCGATGGATGCGCGGCTAGCGGCCACTGACGTGCCGGTCCCGGCTTGGCCGCAACCGGCGCAGGATGTCGAACCTGGTCTGGCCGTGCCGCTGATCCGGCTCGCCTGGGCACGCAGCGGCGACAAGGGCAACCTATTCAACGTTGCGGTGATCGCGCGCGACGCGCTCTACCTCCCTTACATCGCTTCCGCGCTGACGCCGAAGAAGGTGGGCGCGCATTACGGGCGGGTGTTGGGTCAGGGCTCGATGCTCCGGGTCCAGGCGTATAGCGCGCCGGGTTTCTCCGCGCTCAACTTCGTGGTGGAGAATGCGATGGAGGGCGGCGTGCTCGCCTCGACCTGGATCGACCCGGTGGCTAAGGGTATGGCGCAGCTTCTGCTTGATTATCCGGTGCCGGTCAGCCGCGCGGTTTACGATCGGCTCGCCGCATCGCGCTGAACTGCACTGAGACGATTCAGACGAGCTTGAGGATCATCTTGCCGTCGTTTGTGCCTTCGAAGAGCTTCAGGAACGCAGGCAGCGCATTCTCGATGCCTTCTTCAATGTGCTCATCGATCCGAAGCTTTCCCTCGCGGACCCAGCTCGTCAGCTCCGGCACCGCCTCGCCAAGCCGGGAGATGTACTGCGTAAGGATGAATCCCTCGATCCTCGCGCCCTTGACGATGAGCTGCCATAAGTTCTTCGTAGGAAGCGGATCGCAATTGTACTGGCTGATCAGCCCGCACAGGACGACGCGCGCCTTATCGTTCAACGTCATCAGCCCCGCATCGAGGATGGCGCCTCCGACGTTTTCGAATTGGATGTCGACGCCATCTGGAGCTGCCTCGCGGATCGCCGCCACGAGTTCTTCGGGCGACTTACCCTTGTAATCGATCGCAGCGTCGTAGCCATAATCGCGCAGCAGCCGCTCACATTTGCGCGCTCCGCCCGCAATTCCAACGGTACGACAACCCTTCAGTTTGGCGATTTGGCCGACCAGCGAACCCACCGCGCCCGCTGCGCCGGTTACGAGTACCGTTTCGCCCGCGAGCGGCTTGCCGATGTCTAGCAACGCGAAATAGGCGGTTGGGCCCACGCCGCTGGCGATGGACAGGTAGTTCGTCACCACCGGAAGCAAGCCGCGATCGATCTTCCTCCCCGAGCCCTTCCGATGCAGCGTGTATTCCTCGATCGCACCGAAACCCGCCACCCAGGACCCCACCGGGAAATCGTCATTGCGCGAAGCGGCTACGACGCCGATCGTCGATGCTGGGATCGGATGGCCGAGCGGGATCGGTGGGAAATACGAGGGCTTGTCGTCCATCCAGCCGCGCATTGCGGGATCGAGCGAGGCATAGTGATTGCGTAGCAGGAACTGCCCGTCCTGAAGCTCGGGTGCGTCTTGGGTCACAAGCGCGAAATCGGCGTCGACCGGCATCCCTTCGGGCCGGCGCACCAGCGTGAAGCAGCGGTTTTCTGGCAAAATTAACGCGCCTTTCAATGCTTGTTCGATCGCACCGGCCCATGCAGCGGGATGTGGGCTAGGCAACCAGGCCGAACCTCTGACGAAGCGCCTTCTTATCCGGTTTCCCGACCGATGTGAGCGGAAGGGCATCGACGAATTCGACCGACTTCGGCGCTTGAACCGCGCCCTTGCGTTCGCGAACACTCGCGATCAGTGCCTGCGGATCGGCCTTTGCGCCGGGTTCGAGGACGACGATCGCCTTGACCGCCTCACCCCATTTCGCATCCGGCACGCCGATCACCGCAGCCTGACGGACGCCCGGCTGTTCGGTGAGCACATCCTCCACTTCGCGTGCATAGACGTTGAAGCCACCGGTTACGATCATGTCCTTCTTGCGATCGACGATGCGCAGGAATCCGTCCGGGCTGGAAATGGCAACGTCGCCGGTGTGAAGCCAGCCGCCCTCGAACGCCTCGGCGGTCTCGTCGGGCTTGTTGAGATAGCCGGACATAAGCAGCGGCCCGCGCACGCAGATCTCTCCCGGGCTGCCCTCGGGCACCGGGTTGCAGGCATCGTCGAGCAGCGCAACGTGCGCGAGCGGGGAGGGCCGACCGCAACTGGCCAGACGATTGAGATCGCTGACATCATGCTCGTCGCGGCGTAGCAGGGTGACCGACATCGGCGCTTCGGCCTGTCCGTAGAACTGGAAGAAGATCTGCCCGAGCTTGCCGATCGCATCTTTCAGTCGGGCGGCGGGGAAGGCCGATGCGCCATAAAAGATCACCTCCAGGCTCGACAGGTCGAATTCTCCAAACCGAGGGTGGTCGATCAGTGCGAGCACCATCGTCGGTACCATGAGCACCGAGGTGATCTTGTGCTGCTCGATCGCCTGCATCGTGCTGACCGGATCGAAGCCCGGAAGCACCACCATCGAACCGTTCTTGACGAGCACCGATGTGAGCACGGCCGCGCCCGAATGGCTGAGCGGCGCGCAGATCAGGTGGCGGACGTCCTTGGGCCATTCCCAGCTCATCAACTGGATCATCGCGGAGGTCGTCGCAGCGCGGTGCGATGTCATGATGCCCTTGGGCTTGCCGGTCGTTCCGCCCGAATAGGCGATACGGAAAAGCGCCTCGGGGTCGCTCGCGGGCGCGACGAGCGGACGCGGTTCAATTTTCCGGGCAGCCGCGGCGATGTCAGTGCCCACGGTGCTTTCGCCCAGCGCGAGCAAGTGGCGAAGATTGGGTGCACGCTCTTGCAGGGCTTTGGCGATGTCACCGTAGTGCTCGGGATCGAACAGCAGCGTATCTATGCTGCCGTCCTCGATTACGTAGAGGTAATCGTCGATCGAGCCCATCGGATGAAGCGCGGTGCTGACGATGGCTGCGAAGTTCAGCCCATTCGATGCGTAAAGCACCTCGATCCGGTTGCGCGAAAGGATCGCGGCACGTGTCGGCGGCGGCTCGAGCGCTTTGAACGCCTGCTGGTAACGGGAGATCTCATCGGCGAGCTCGCGTGCGCTGATCCGCTCACCGTCGGTATCGATCACCACCAGCCGGTCGGTATCCCGCGACAGCGCCTGCGCGATCATGTGCAGAGTGGTGACGGGTTGGTACAGAGGATCGCTCACGCTGCGTCCTTAACGATGGCGGATGGACGAACGAGCGAAGCAACGCCCGTGAACAGCTGGTTGGCAATGATGGCATAATGCATCTCGGAGGCGCCTTCAGCGATATTCTTCGCCTTGGCGTCGCGCATGTACCGGTTGACCCCGGTCGAATCCATGATGCCGCTGCCGCCCCAAAGTTGCAGAAGCTTGGCGCAGACCTCGAAGCAGGTGTCGCCGATGTAAGCCTTGCACACGTTGCCCGCGGCCGCGTCCATCGTACCATCGTCGAAGTTGCGCGCGGTCTCGTAGAGCAGCGCGCGGCATGCGGCGATCTTGGCATGCGCCTCGGCAAGCCAGTAGCTGACAGGCTGAAGCTCAGCCATGTCGCGGCCATAGAGCCTTCGTTCCTTTACGTAGGCCAGGGTCTTGTCGAACATCCCCTGCGCGCAGCCGAGCGATGTCGAGACATGGGCTAGCAGATTGGCGTGATTGGCGGCTCGGTGTGAAAAGCCGCCGGTCAGGATGTCGCCAAGTACGTCCTCGGGGTCGATACGCACGTTGTCGAATGCAATCGGACCGGTGTTGGTTCCGCGCCAGCCAAGCTTGTGTTCGTAAGGGGCGACGGAAAAGCCCTCGTCGCTCCGCTCGACGATCAGGCAGCCGTAACCCTCTCGCCCGTCGTGCGCTCGGGTCTTGCACATGACGAGATACGTCTGCGCGGTGCCTTGCGTACAGAACAGCTTCGATCCGTCAAGCCGCCAGCCATTGCCGTCGGGAACGGCGCGGGTGAGGTGGGAGGCGACATTCGCTGCGCCGGAAGGCTCGCTTTGCGAATAGGCCATCAGCATCTCGCCCGTTGCGGCTTTCGGCAGGATGCGCTGCTTCTGTTCCTCTGAACCCAGAAGCTCGACGGTCTTTGGGCACAGCACGATCTGGACCGTGAGCATCCCCGCAAAGGCCGGGCTGGCCTTGGCCAGCTCCTCGCAGACGAGGCAGACGGAGACAATGTCAGCGCCCGACCCGCCATATTCGACCGGGGTGTAAAGACCATAAAGACCGAGCTCGGCGGCCTTGGTAACGAGCGAATCCGGCGTGTGCTCGTCGATATCGATCTGGTTGGCGAGCGGCTCGACTTCCTTGCGCGCGAAGGTCTCTGCCATGTCGCGCAGCGCGCGCTGGTCATCGCTCAACCAATCAAGCATATCTCAACCTCTCGTTCCGCTGCGCGCCCGGCCATTTTCGGACATGGACTTCTCCACCGACGCGGCCCAGCTATTGCCATAGACGCAGTGCATTCTTCTCGACAACGTTTTGATTGCCTGTGCTGCGGGAGGCGGCGGTGCCTGTTGGTCTGGTCGCGCTTCGATTTGAATGGAGTGCGTTGCATTAACGGCCATCCAAGCCTCCGAGCTTCTCCAGAGCAATTGCTCCGACCGATGTCGCCTCAGATATCCCTGGTTTCGGGCATGTTGCGGACGAGCGTGCGCTTGAGCTGGCGGCTGGTGAACAGCCACTTGCCCCCGCGCAGCTCGTACGTCTCGTGATAGAAGCCGAACCCGTGGATCAACAATTCGCCGGTCTCGGAATCGAAGATCAGATCTTCCATGCCCCAGATGCCCTTGGCCTTGATGGCGGACTCGAAGGTAATATCGGGCGTGTGCGAGTGATGAACGGTTGTCCGCCTCTCATCGAGCAGCTTCTTGACGTTCTCGATCATGACATCGGCGGATTCCCATCTTTCAAATCCATCGTTGTGCGAGACGTGGTCGTCGGCATGCAGCGCGCGATAGAGATCCCAGTCCTTGGTGTCGCATGCTCGGTCACGGCGCGATTTCAGCAACCTTATCTCTTCGAGCGCCAGAAGCGTTTCGATATCACTCATTCCGGTCATATTGTTCACCGTATCTTGTTGATCAGTTTTCGATCTTGGGCGGAAAGATGGCTCCCGAAGATCTGCGGGTGAAGTAATAAGTCAGCTTGCGCGAAGTGAAGAGCCACTTGTCGCCGCGCATATCGTAGGTTTCATGATAGTGGCCGAATGCCTGGAACCAGTGGTCTTTGCCGTCCTGCTGGAAATAAGAGATCCCTTCCATCGCCCAAATGCCGGTCGCCTTCGTGGGTGAGACGAACGTGATCTCAGGCGTGTGCGACTGGTGCAGCGTAGTCAGGTTCTCCATGCTCTTGCGCGTGTTGGCGATCATCTCCGCCGCCGTTGTCCAGCGGCCATAGTCGCCGTTCTCGGAGACGTGATCGGGCGCATGCAACGCCTCATAGAGCGCCCAGTCCTTGGTGTCCGCAGCGCGGTCACGCCTGGCCTTGAGCAGAGCAATTTCCTCGAACGCTTTGAGTCTCTCCAATGGCGGAAGCTCGACGGTTGCGGGCGCCATGAGAGTTCAGGCGCGCAGCTTGCCGACGACTGCGTCGCCGAACCACTTCACGCCGTCGATAAATGCTTGGCGGCTCGGATGCGGTAGTTCGATCATCGTCCAGGTGATCCCGACGTCTTCAAGTTCACGAACGGCGTCGACGTACTTCTCCGCGCTCTCACGGTCGCCGATCTTGAGTTTCGACCGTGCACCGATGGCGAAATCGAACGCACCGTGCAGGCCATGCGTGGCGCGAAGGTCCTTCACATGCGTGATCGCTTCACCGAGCTGCTCGACGGTGTGGATACCCGACGCCTGGTTTGCCGCGGTCATCGTCGGCGCGGCGAAGAACGGAGACCAGCCATCGCCCTTGAGCGCTGCGCGCTCGACTGCCTTGGCGCTGCCGCCACCGATCCAGATCGGAGGTGGAGAGGGGGGCACCGGGCGCGGCTCGTTGCCAACCGCTTTGAAGTTTGCGCCCTGGTGCACGACCGCTCCGCCAGCCCAGGCCATGCGGATCACTTCGAGCGCTTCATCGAACAGTTTGCCGCGCTTGTGGAAATCGACGCCAAGCGCCTCGAACTCCACTTTTTGGTAGCCGGCGCCGGCTCCCAAGACCAGACGCCCGCCCGAAAGGACTTGCAGCGACGCAGCGGCCTTGGCGGTGAGGAACGGGTTGCGATAGGCCATCACCAGCACATTGGTGTGGAGCATCAGGTTCGTCGTCGTGGCGGCGATGAAACTCAGCGCCGTGAACGGATCGAGCGCATCATGCCCATTGGCATGCAGCCACGCTGCATCGGGTGCCGGGTGATCCGTGACATAGCAGGCGTCCACGCCCGCCGCTTCCATCGCGCGCGCCATCTCCGCGACCGCAGCCGCGGTCTGGAATTCGCCCGACGTGATCACACCAACGGGAATGTCCATCGTGAACTTCATGAATTCTCGGTCTCCGTGGCCGGCAATCGGCTGCATTATGGTTGTGCTTGCAACTCGATCAGTTGCCCCATCAGGAACGATCCCGAGACGACCACGTCCTGATACAGGAAGCCTTGCACCACCTTGCCAACAGCGGTGTCGGCGTCTTCGGGATAGAACACGCGCAGATGCACACGCTCCCTCAGCGCTTCGCTCGCCTCGTTCCTGATGCGTGCCTCCGCGTGCCGGATTGCGTCCGTCGATTGCAGGCGAAGCGCGAAATGCGGCACCCCGAACGGCTTGGTGCGCGCCGCGTCGCGATAGGCATTCAGCTGTGCGGCGAACCCTGCCTCTGTTTCACTGAACTGTTTCAGGCGCTCTTCGACCGCGAACTGCTCAGGGCGGATCTGCGACATGTAGAACACGTTGCTCTGCGGATCGGGATCATTTGGATTCGGATGGACAGCCAGGAACGTGTCCACGCCGTCACCCTTGAAGCCCGTGTCGGTAATCGAACAGCCCAAGGCCTCGACTAACTCGATCGCAAGTTTGCGCTCACCCGGTCGGTAGAGCGTCTCGACGTGGCTGAGCAGCGCTCCGTGATAATCGGCAATCCCATCCATCTCGTCAGGCGCCCCCATCTTTGAGGCGTCCCAGCAGCTTCGATCCGGCTGGGTCGCCGTTGAGCATGTAGTTCTGCCGGTAGACGATCTTCCAACCGCCATCGTCCTGGCGGGCGAGCTCGATGCGCGAGGCGCTGAGACGGCCGATGAAGAAACCTTTCTCGCCGTGCATGTTGACCATGGTGTGGCACGTTGCGACCGCCTTGTCGCCTTCGAGCATGATGTAGGGTGCTGTCGAGATATGCGCGCAGCCTGCGGCGACGAAGCCGAGGTGCCCGGGGTCGCGGGTGATCGCCTCGATCGTTTCGCGTCCTTCCATTCGGCCGATGTCGCCGACAGCATAAACGCCGTCGTCGGTATAGAAAGAGCCGACCGCTTCGGCGTTGAGGCCGTCCACCGCGTAACCATACCCGCAGATGATCTGGGCGATCGCGTGCTTGTCTTCGAGTGCGCGCAATCGGTCTTCAAGGGATTGGGACATGGTCTTCGTTCCTCAGCCGATCATGATACTGCCGGCGTCGCAATTGATCGACTGACCGGTGATGGTGCGGCTTTCGTCGCTGGCGAGGAACAGCGCTAGATTGCCGATGTCCTCGGGTTGCGAGATTGTGCGCAGCGGAACGTCGCCAAGCGCCTTGACCTTCCACTCCTCGAACGTGATGCCCTGCTCACCGGCCATGCGCTTGCCCCAGTTGGTCCAAAGATCAGTCTCGATGCCGCCCGGCACCAGGCAGTTGCACCGCACGCCGTAAGGCCCCGCCTCGGTGGCGATGACTTTCGTCAGTGCGCGTAGGCCTGCTTTGGACGCGACGTAGTGCGATTTGCGCGGCATACCGGTCCAGCCGGCGGTGGACGAGAAGTTGACGATCGAACCGGTCTTGCGCTCCAGCATCGAGCGCTTGAGCACTTCGCGCGAGGTCAGCATCGGCGCGGTGATACAGATTGCGAAAACGTCGTTCCAGTTCTCCAGCGTCTGCTCCCAGACGTGCAGGTCCTTGCCCGGGACTACCGCGTTATTGAGCAGGATATCGACTTGGCCCCACTCCTCGAGAGCGCGATCGACCATGGCCGTCACGTCGGCTTCGTTGGTGATGTCGGCGCGCATTCCGATGGCGCCGTGACCAGCTGCTTTAGCCGATTCCTTGACCGCATCTTCGCTGCGGGCGACGAGCAACACTTTTGCTCCGGCTTCCGCGAACTGCTTTCCCATCACGGCGCCGGTGCCCTTGCTGGCGCCGGTGATGATCGCAACTTTGCCCGAAAGTCTTCCCGCTCTATCTTCCATGCCAATTTTCTCCCAACCGGACTGAACCATACCGTGCAGAACAGAATGCACAACATACGTTGCATTATTCCTGGCGATGGCCGTCTGCGCGTTCGAACCGGTACCGCAGACCTTCGGCGGATCGAAGCCATTGAGGTACCGGCTCCGGCAGACCGCCAGAAGGAGTGTCCTCGATCGCGGCCGGGAGCCACGATCACCGCATTCGATAGCTGATCGGCAGGTACTTCACCCCGCCCACGAAGCTGCCCTCGACGAACCGCGGGGTTCCGGCCAGCTCGATATCCTTCACTCGCGCGAGCAACTCGCGAAAGAACGACGACAGCTCGAAGCGTGCGAGATACTGACCCAGGCAGACATGCGGGCCGGTACCGAAGGCCAGGTGGCGGTTCGGGCGGCGGTCGATCCGGAATGTGTAGGGATCGTCGTAGATCGCCTCGTCGAAACTCCCCGACGGGAAGCTCAGCAGCAGCAGGTCGCCGGCCTTGACCTGCTTGCCTGCGACCTCGCAGTCGTTCACCGCGGTGCGGCAGAAATGCTTGACCGGCGCGGTCCAGCGCAGGATTTCCTCGACGGCGAGCGGCATCAGCGAAGGATCGGCGCGCAGCTTGGCAAGCTCGCCAGGGTTCTGGATCAATGCCAGCGTCCCGCCTGTCAGCGAGTAGCTGGTGGTGTCGTGGCCGGCGGTCGCGACGATGTTGAAGTAACCGAAAACGTCGCGGTCAGGCAAAAGCTCGCCGTCGATGCGCGCGTTGGCGATGATGCTCGCCAACGTGTCGTTCGGCGTGCTGCGCTTTTCGGCGATGATCTTCTGGAAATAAGCGTACATCTTCATCATCGCACCGCGCGCGCCGCCCTCCGCCTGGAACTCGGGGTCTTGGCTCGAGAGCGTCTGCTGGGTGAGCCGCATCATGAGCGGTTCATCCTCCGGCGGCACATCGAGCATGGTCATGATCACGCGCAGCGGAAACGCCATTGCGACCGTGGCGAAGTCGACCTCGCCCGCGCCATTATCCATACGCCCGATGAATTCGCTGGAGAGCGCGTCGATCTCGCGAATGATCGCCTCGAGGCCTTTGGGTGTGAAGTAGCTCTGGGTGATTGCGCGGTAAGCACGGTGTTCATCGCCATCCATCAGGATGAGGTTGCGCATGAATGCGCTCGTGTCTTGGCCGCCCGCCATCTCGCGTGCTTGCGCTTCGTAGGAAAGCGGTAGCAGCGCTTGACGCGGGGCATTGATGAACTGGCGGGCGTTGCGCTCTACCTCCATTATGTCGCTATGGCGGCTGACCAGCCAGAAAGGGGCGTAGTCCTCTGGCTCGACGAAGGGGAGCGGGTCGGTCGCGCGGATACGC
>CAJCHR010000245.1 GCA_903970225.1 Actinobacteria bacterium 21-64-8
TCACCCATCGGTCTTCGCGCCAAGCTGTTCGAATGCATCGATGACGAAACCGCCAATGCCAAGGCCGGCAAACCCGCCGAGATCTGGGCCAAGCTCAACGCCTTGACCGATTCGCAGATCATCGACAGGCTTTACACCGCAAGCCAGGCGGGGGTGCGGATCACGCTGGTCATCCGCGGCATCTGCTGCCTCCGGCCCGGGATTGCGGGGCTGTCCGAGACGGTGACCGTCAAGTCGATCATCGGTCGCTTCCTCGAACACGGCCGGATCTGGGCGTTCGGCGCTGGCGCATCGTTGCCGAGCCGCAAGGCCAAGGTGTTCATCACCTCGGCCGACGGGATGAGCCGCAACCTCGACCGCCGCGTCGAGGTGCTGGTTCCCGTGCGCAACAAGACGGTCCACGATCAGGTGCTTGGGCAGGTCATGCTCGCGAACCTTTTGGACACGCAACAGAGCTGGTTGCTTAACCCCGATGGTACGTATTGCCGCGTGGGAGAGACGACCAATCCGTTCAACCTGCACCGCTATTTCATGACCAACCCCTCGCTCTCGGGTCGCGGCGCGTCGCTGGCGAGCGGGCGCAAGGTGCCCAAGCTGTCCCTCAGACGCGGGAACATCTAGGGTGAACGCCCCGTTCCCGATCCTCTCTCTCGAGGGAAGCCAGACGATGTCCGAGCGCCGCGCGATCATCGATATCGGCTCCAACACGGTGCGGCTGGTCGTCTACGGCGGCCCGAGGCGCGCGCCGACAGTGGTGCTGAACGAGAAGGTCAGCGCAAAGCTCGGCAAGGATCTCGATCGCACGGGTATGCTGCCCGAAAAGGCGATGGGCGCCGCGCTCGCGGGCCTTGGCCGGTTCGCCGCGCTGCTGCGGCTTCTGGGTGTCGCGGACGTGCAGACCGTCGCCACCGCGGCGACACGCGACGCTTCCAACGGCGGCGCGTTCCTGGACCGAGTCCGCGCGCTGGGGCTCAGCCCGCGCCAGCTCACGGGCGAAGAGGAGGCGCATGCCAGCGCGCTCGGCGTGATTGGCGCATTTCCCGAAGCGCGCGGTATCGTCGCGGATCTTGGCGGTGGCAGCCTCGAACTCGTGAGGATCGACGGCGGCACGATCGGGCACGGCATTTCGCTGCCCTTCGGCACGCTGCGCCTCCCCGACCTTCGCGGCAGCGGCGAGCGCCGGTTCGCATCGCGGTTCGATGGGGCGCTCGGCACCGCGTGGAACGGCCAGGCCGGGTTGCCTCTGTTCCTCGTCGGCGGATCATGGCGCGCATTCTCGCGCTATGCGCTGCATCTGGAGACTCAGGCGCACGCCTCGCAGCTCGATGATCCGCACGGGCTGGAGCTCGAACCCGAAGCCGCGCGGCGTATCGCGGCGACGCTGGCGCGCGAGTTCACTCTCGCCCCGGTGCCGGGCATCTCGGGTTCGCGCCTCAACGCGCTGCCGGACGCAGCGGCGCTGCTGGTGCAATTGATCGACGCGCTCCAACCCTCCTCGCTGGTGTTCTCCAGCTGGGGCCTGCGAGAAGGACTGCTTTACGCCGGGCTCGATCCGGCAGCGCAACGGGAAGACCCGCTGCTCGCCAGCATCGGCGGCTTCGCGCAGCGATATGGCGTGACGCACTCGCTGGCGATGATGGTCTCCAACTGGACAGCGCCGGTCTCGGGTTACCTGACCGACCGCGCCGAGGCGCTCCGCTGGTCCGCGACGATGCTGACTCTCGCCGCGCAGCGCACGGAGCCAAACTTGCGGCGTGACGAGGGGCTCGACTGGGCGCTGCGCAAGCGCTGGATCGGCATCGAGAACCAGGGCCGCGCGCAACTGGCGGCGACGATGATCGGCAACAGCGGCGCGATAGAGGTTCCCCCGGACGTCTTCGAACTTGCCCCGCCCGAGGCCATCCGAGAGGCGATCGGCTGGGGTCTCGCCACGCGGCTGTGCCGCAAGCTCTGCGCAGGGGCGGCGCCTGCGATCGCGAACAGCAGCATCGCGGTGACCGGCGGTAAGCTGGTGCTGACTTTGCGCGAACCGGCAGCACCGCTTTATACCGACAGTGCGGCGCGCAGCCTGAAACTGCTCGCGGATTGGTTGGGACTGCAATTTTCCGTGAACGTCGAATTGGCAGCGTCTTTGCGAACCCTGGCCTGACGCGAGGTTCGCTCCCGTCAACTTCTCGACGAACGGTGTTGGAAGTCCGGGTTGGGGAAGTCCGCTCAGGCTGAGCCTATCGAAGCCACCGCCCGACGCCTCGCCCTCAAGCGTCGAACACGTACCCCAGCGACCGTACCGTCCTGAGCGGATTGCCCGCACCGGCACCGCGCAACGCCCGTCGCAGGCGCCCGATCCACACATCGACAGTGCGTTCGTCGAGCGCCGGGTCCTGCTTGCCCAATGCGCCGATCAGTTGCGAGCGGGTAAAGACCCGCCCCGGATGCTCTACGAAGTAGCGCAGCAGGCGAAACTCGTTGGGCATCAGCGTCACCGGGCGGCCATCCCAGCGCGCCTGGAAGGCAGCGAGGTCGATCGTCAGCGCGCCGCGACCGACGATGTGCCCGGCCCCCGCCTCGCGCTCCCGCACCCGCGCGGCGAGCACGCGTTCGAGCAGCGCGGCGCGGTTCACCGGCCCGGTCATATAGTCGTCAGCACCGCCGCGCAGCGCGCGGCGCCGATCATCCTGGTCTTCATCGTCCATGATCATCGTGATGTGCGCCTGCGCGGTCAGCGGATCGCAGCGCAGGCGGCGGCAAACCTCGATGCCGGCGATATCGGGCAGCACCCAGTCGATGAAGGCCCATACCGGGCCGCTCAGCGCGGGCAGTTCGCGGCGATGGCTCCAGCGGTGAAAGCGCAGCGCGAACGCTTCACGCTCGAATGGATCGTCCCCGCCGTCGAGATCGCGGGTCAACAGGATGTCGACGTGCTGCATCGGTTGCATGGTCCCAAGACTTCGGGGCGCTAGTGGCGCGGCTCCATGACAATCGGATGACGCTTGCGTGTCCGGGCCGCGAATTTCGCCGTTTATCCACTGCGAAGCGCCGCATGTAATCGAACTGACGCGAGAACGTCACGTCACCGAAACGCAGCGAACATAGGGCACCCTGAACAGAACACGGAAGGGCTCCGCCGATGCTGTTGAACGACACCGGCCTGCTGGCGACTGCAAATCGTGTGACCCAGGTCATCGGCAATATTCCCGAGTGGCTCGACTTGCCCGATCCCAAGTCCTTTCGCCCGAGACGCAAGTATCGCACCGTGTGGATCAGCGACGTGCATCTGGGCACGCGTGGCTGCAATGCCGAGATGCTGGTGGATTTCCTGCGCTCGATCGAATGCCAGACGCTCTATCTCGTCGGCGATATCGTCGATGGCTGGCGGCTGCGCCGGGGCTGGTACTGGCCCGATGCGCACAACGAGGTGGTGCGCCGCGTGCTCAAGATGGCGCATCGCGGCACCCGCGTGGTGTTCGTCGCGGGCAATCACGACGAGATGTTTCGCGATTACGCGGGAATGAGCTTCGGCGGGGTCGAGCTGGTGCTGGAGGCGGTCCACACCACCGCCGACGGGCGCAGGCTGCTGGTCACGCACGGTGACAGCTTCGACGCGGTGGTGCTCTATCACCGCTGGCTCGCGTTCCTGGGCGACGCGGCATACGAGGCGATGATGCGTCTGAACATCGTGTTCAACGTGGTGCGCCGGAAGATGAAGCTGCCGTACTGGTCGCTCTCCTCCTACTTGAAGAAGCGCGTCAAGAACGCGGTCGCGTTCATCGGCCGGTTCGAGGAAGCGGTCGCTCACGAAACGATCGCGCGCGGGCTCGACGGGGTGGTTTGCGGCCACATCCACTCGGCCGAGATCCGCGAGTTCGGCGGGATTACCTACTACAACGACGGCGACTGGGTCGAAAGCTGCACCGCGCTGGTCGAGGATGCGCAAGGCGCGATGCGGATCGTCGACTGGATCGAAGAGACTGGCGG
>CAJCHR010000246.1 GCA_903970225.1 Actinobacteria bacterium 21-64-8
ATGCGGCGGCGTGAGGCTTGCTCCGATGAGAATAGCCATCGCGACCGACGCGTGGTTCCCGCAAGTCAACGGCGTGGTTCGCACGCTCTCAACCACCGTGAAACACCTCAAGGCGCGCGGCTGGGAGGTGCTGATGGTCACGCCCGACCGGTTCCTGACCGTGCCGATGCCGGGATACGCCTCGATCCCGCTGGCGGTGGCGCCCTGGCTCGGCATGCGGCGGATGCTCGACGCGTTCGCGCCCGATCTCGTGCACATCTCCACCGAGGGTCCGCTCGGCTGGGCCGCGCGCGGCTGGTGTCTTTCGCGCGGAGTGCCGCACACAACCGCGTTCCACACGCGCTTCCCAGAATATGCCGAGGCGCGCACCGGGATCAGCGCCGAGCGGTTCTGGCCGTTCATGCGCCGCTTCCATCGCCACAGCCGTGCGGTGCTGACGGCGACACGCAGCCTCTCGGACGAACTCAATGGTCGCGGCATCGTGCGCACGCGTCCGTGGTCGCGCGGTATCGATCACGCGCTGTTCCGGCCCGAGGGTGAGCGGCATCGGTCGATGACGGCGCTTCCGGGGCCGGTCCTGCTCAATGTCGGCCGGGTCGCGACCGAGAAGAACCTCGAGGCGTTTCTCGATGCGCCCGTTGAAGGCGCGAGCAAGGTCGTGGTCGGTGACGGCCCTGCGCTCGAGGATCTCAAGCGCCGCTATCCGCAGGTGACCTTCCTCGGCGCGCTGTCGGGCGAGGCGCTTGCCTCGGCCTACCGCGCCGCCGACTGCTTCGTGTTTCCGAGCCTGACCGACACGTTCGGCCTGGTGGTGATCGAGGCGCTGGCGTGCGGGGTTCCGGTCGCGGCCTATCCGGTGACCGGGCCGATCGACATCCTCGGCTCGGCGGGTCTCGGCGTCGATGGGGACCTTCCCGCGCCGGCAGGTGCGCTCGGTTACGACCTCACCGCCGCGATCGTGCAGGCACTTACCGCCCGCCGCGAGGACGCCGCACGGCTCGGTGCACGCTTCTCCTGGGCCAAGGCAACCGACCAGTTCGCCAATGCACTGCAGGGTGCCGTGATCGACGAGCATCGGGAGCTTGCTGTTCCGGCCTGATCGCCCGTCGCAGGCCCGTACTCGAACTTCGTCATTGCGAGGGGCGCATCCCCGCGGCAATCCACGGCCCAGCACAACACTCTGGATTGCTCCGCTGCGCTCGCAATGACGAACATCTGGCATTTCTGGGCCGATCGCGGCGGGACGTTCACCGATGTCGTCGCGCGCGCGCCCGATGGCGCGCTGCACCGGGTCAAGCTGCTGTCCGAGGACCCCGGACATTACGACGATGCGGTGATCGAGGCGATGAAGCGGCTGACCGGCGTTCGCGGCGCGGTGCTTCCCCCCGCCGAACTGCGGCTCGGCACCACCGTGGCGACCAATGCGCTCCTCGAGCGCAAGGGCGAGCCGGTGCTGCTCGCGATTACGCGTGGTTTCGGCGATGCCCTGCGGATCGGCACGCAAGAGCGGCCGGACATTTTCGCCCGGCGGATCGTGCTGCCGGAGCCGGTCTATGCCGATGTGATCGAGACCGACGAGCGGGTGAGCGCGAGCGGGGATGTGCTACGTCCGCTTGACGAGGATGCCGCTCGGGCCGCGTTGACGGGGGCCTATGCGAAAGGCTTGCGCGCCGTCGCGATCGTGTTGATGCACGGGTATCGCTTCCCGGCGCACGAGGCGGCGCTGGCGCGGATCGCGCAAGAAGTCGGCTTCTCGCAAATCTCGGTCAGCCACGACGTGGCGCCGCTGATCCGCCTGATCGCGCGCGGCGATACCAGCGTGGCCGATGCTTATCTCTCGCCCGTTCTGCGGCGCTATCTCACCACGCTCGAAGCCGGCCTCGGTCCGAATGTCACGACGCTGTACATGAAGTCGGACGGCGGGCTCGCCGACCGGCACACATTCCGCGGTAAGGATGCAGTGCTGTCCGGTCCGGCGGGCGGGATCGTCGGCATGGCAGCCATCGCGCACGAGGCGGGCTTCGGCGAAGTCGTCGGCTTCGACATGGGCGGAACCTCGACCGACGTCTCGCACTATGCTGGCACGTACGAGCGCGAGAGCGATGCGAGGATCGCGGGTGTGCGCATCCGCGCGCCGATGATGCGTATCGTGACGGTTGCCGCGGGAGGCGGCTCGATCTGCCGGTTCGATGGCGCGCGGTTCGTGGTCGGGCCGCAATCTGCCGGAGCGGTGCCGGGGCCGGCGTGTTACCGGCGCGGGGGGCCATTGACGGTCACCGACTGCAACCTCCTGCTGGGCAAACTGCAACCCGAGCATTTCCCGGCGGTGTTCGGCGCTGGTTCCGACCAGCCGCTCGATCCGGCGCCGGCGGAGGCGCGGATGGATGCACTTCTCGCCGAGGTCGAGCGCGCCGCCGGTCGCCGCATGACCCGGGCCGAGGCGGCCGAAGGCTTCGTCGCGATTGCCGTCGCCAATATGGCGAACGCGATTGCGCAGGTCTCGCTGCGGCGGGGACACGATGTGACCCGCGCGGCGCTGGTGTGCTTCGGCGGTGCGGCCGGGCAGCATGCCTGCCTTGTCGCCGATGCGCTCGGGATCGACGAAGTGCTGTGCCACCCGCTCGCCTCGGTGCTTTCGGCCTACGGCATGGGCCTCGCCGAGCGAACGGCTCTGCGCGAGGCGACGCTGGGGCTGGCACTGGACGCGGGCGCGGGTGCTGCGATCGCCACTGCGTTGGCCCGGCTGAGCGAAGCGGCGCGCGATGAGCTGACCGAGCAGGGGCTCGACCCCGCCGCAATCCGGATCGAGGCCACCGTGGCGGTCCGGCCGACGGGCAGTGATGCGGCGATCGAGGTGCCGCTCGCCGATGCCGCCGCGATGGTCGAGGCGTTCCGCACCGGCTGGCGCGCGCGTTTCGGCTTCGCATCCGCCGGACTGCCGATCGCCGAAACGCTGCGGGTCGAGGCGCGTGTCGGGGGCGATGGCGAAGGCACAGCGCACGTCGATCTCCCGGAGAACTCGGGGCGGGCCGATGACACGGTACGCTTGTTCGCCGCAGGGGCATGGCAAGACGCGCCGCTCTATCGCCGGGAGCTATTGGCCGAAGGTTTCATCGCCCACGGCCCGCTGCTGATCGTCGACCCGGTTTCGACCACCGTCGTCGAGCCCGGCTGGGGCGTTCGCGTCGACCGGCATGGCAACCTGATCCTCTCGCGCCACACTGTGCGCGCGGTCGAACACATCGACGTCAGTGCCTGTGACCCGGTCCGGCTCGAAATCATGAGCGCCTTGTTCATGGCCATTGCCGAGGAGATGGGCGCCGCGCTCCAGCACTCGGCGCGATCGGTCAACATTCGCGAGCGGCTCGATTTTTCGTGTGCGCTGTTCGATCGCGATGGCAGCCTCGTCGCCAACGCGCCGCACATGCCGGTGCATCTGGGCTCGATGGGCGAGAGCGTGCGCACGATCCTGGCCCGACGCGAAGGTGCGATGCGCGAGGGCGACGCATACGTGCTCAACGCGCCCTATGACGGCGGCACGCACTTGCCCGACATCACCGTGGTCATGCCCGTGTTCGCGGACGGTGATGATACCCCCGCATGGTTCGTCGCCGCGCGCGGGCATCATGCCGATGTCGGCGGGATCTCGCCCGGCTCGATGCCGCCAATGAGCACCAGCCTCGATCAGGAAGGCGTGCTGATCGACAATGCGATGCTGGTCGACCGGGGTCGGTTCTGCGAGGCCGAAATGCGCGCCCTGCTCGGTGCGGGCGCGTATCCGGCGCGCAATATCGATCAGAACATCGCCGATCTCGAAGCCCAACTCGCCGCCTGCGCGCGCGGCTCTGGCGAGCTTCGCCGTATTGCCGCCGCGCAATCGCGCGCCGTTGTCGACGCCTACATGAAGCATGCGCAGGCCCATGCCGAAGAGGCGGTGCGCGCGCTCATCGGCCGGCTCGGGGACGGTGCGTTCCGGGTGCCGATGGACAATGGCGCGCAGATCGTCGTCACGGTGCGGATCGACCACGCAACACGCAGCGCGACGATCGATTTCGCCGGCACCAGCGCGCAATTGCCCGATAATTTCAACGCTCCGCTGCCGGTGGTGCGCGCGGCGGTGCTTTATGTCGTGCGCACGCTGATCGACGATGCGATCCCGATGAACGAGGGATGCCTGCGCCCCCTGACGATCCTCGTTCCCGAAGGATCGGCGTTGTGGCCGCAATCACCGGCGGCGGTCGTTGCGGGCAATGTCGAGACCAGCCAGGCGCTGTGCGACGCGCTGTTCGCGGCGTTCGGCGCGATGGCTGCGTCGCAGGGCACGATGAACAACTTCACGTTCGGCAATGCGCACCATCAGTATTACGAAACGATCGCGGGCGGTGCGGGGGCGGGGCCGGACTTCGATGGCGCGTCGGTGGTGCAGACTCACATGACCAACAGCCGCCTGACCGATCCGGAGGTGCTGGAAGCGAACTTTCCGGTGCTCCTGGAGGCCTTCGCGATCCGGGCGGGTTCGGGCGGCGCGGGCGCGCACAAGGGCGGCGAGGGTGCGGTGCGGCG
>CAJCHR010000247.1 GCA_903970225.1 Actinobacteria bacterium 21-64-8
TGGTCGATCCCGCAGGCAGGACGGTGCGCTGGGCCGACTTCGCCGGCCGTTACAGGATCGTCTATTTCGGCTATACGTTCTGCCCCGATGCCTGCCCGCTCGATCTCGGCAAGATGATGCAGGGCTTCGCACTGTTCGCGAAGGCGCATCCGGCGCTTGGCGCGAAGATCCAGCCGATCTTCATCACCATCGATCCGGCGCGCGACACCCCCAGGATCATGGGCGAATACACCGCCTCGTTCTCGCCCCGGCTGCTGGGCCTCAGCGGCAGCCAGGCGGCGATCGACCAGGCGGCGAAGGCGTTTCGCGTCTACTATGCGAAAGGCGATGCGACACCAGGCGGCGGTTACCTGATGAACCACAGCCGTATCGCGCTGCTGATGGGCCCGGGCGGCGAGCCGATCTCGATGCTGCCGGTCGATCAGGATCCCGCGGCGGTCGCGGCGGAACTGGCGAAGTGGGTGAAATGAACCCTGCCGAAAAGCCGTTCTGGGAGCGCCCGCTCGAAACGCTCGATCGCGGCCAGTGGGAGGCCTTGTGCGACGGCTGCGGCAAGTGCTGCCTGCACAAGCTGGAGGACGACGACACGGGCGAGTACTACAACACCAACGTCGCCTGTACGCTGCTCGATCTGAGCACCGCGCAGTGCAAGGATTACCGCAACCGCCGCAAATTCGTGGCCGATTGCGTGAGCCTGACCCCGGACCTCGCCGCCAGCCTGCGCTGGCTTCCCGACACCTGCGCCTACCGCCTGCGCGCCGAGGGTGATCCGCTGCCTGAGTGGCATTATCTGGTCAGCGGGAGCCGCGAGACAGTGCACCGCGCCGGCATGTCGGTGATCGGCAAGGCGATCAGTGAGGACATCGCCGGGCCCCTCGAGCAGCACATCGTCTGGCAGGGCGACGGGATCGAATACGTCTTCGAAGATGGAGACGAGGACGAAGATGATTGACTGGCTGCGCCGACCGCCAGCCGAAACGCCAGTCGTCGACTGCGGAACACGGCGTCTGCCGATCGCGATACGCCGCCGCGCCGATGCCCGGCGTATGACCTTGCGGCTCGCGCCCGACGGCAGCGAGGCGCGGGTGACGCTGCCGCAATGGGGCCGCACCGCCGATGCGGTCGCCTTCGCCCGCTCGCGCGCGGCATGGCTGGCGCAGCAACTCGCGGCGGTGCCTCAGGCGGCACCCCCGGTTGCCGGCGCGAGCCTTGCCTATCGGGGCAAGGCGCTGACGATCGTGCACGAGCCGACGTTGCCGAGACGTCCCGAAGTGGCCGACGGCGCGCTTCGTGTCGGTGGCCCGGCCGGCACACTCCACCAGCGCCTCGGCCGCTGGCTCGAAAGCGAAGCACGCCGCCTGATCCAGGCCGACCTTGCCGAATACTGCGCGCGGGCCTGTGTCGCCGCGCCACCGCTGGCGCTCAGCCGCGCGCAGCGGCGCTGGGGCAGCTGCGCATCGAACGGTACGATCCGGATCAACTGGCGGCTGGTGATGGCGCCCGACGCCGTGCGCCGCTCGGTGGTCGCTCACGAGGTCGCGCATTTGCTGCACTTCGACCACTCGCCGCGGTTCCATGCGGCACTGGCCGGGCTGTTTGAAAGCGACGTGGCCGAAGCCAACACCTGGCTCAAGACGCACGGCCGCGGGCTCTACGCCGCTTTCGGCTGACCCTTACGTTTGGGCCGCCGCTTCCCATCCCGGCGCATCGGCCCTATCTTCGCGCGATGGCCCTCTTCAAACGTTCCGGATATTGGCAGCACGTCAGCCCCACCGGCGCGATCACGGACTTCATCACCGTGTTCAAGCAAGCCGGGGAGAACCGCTGGCGTATCGCCGCGCTCGCCGCGGCCTGCACGTTCGCGATCTTCTGGACGATGGCGCAGGAGGGCGGGAAAGGCCCGCCGCGCCCGCCGACGATCACCTACATCACCACCTTCGCACCCGGCCGGACCGATGCCGAGATCGCCGCATCGAACCGGGACAACCAGCGCTTCCAGGACTACCTGACCGCCGAGCAGACCAAGCGCAACGAAGCGGCGCGCCACATCTACAAGACGATCGGCCGTGTCTCAGGCATGGACGTCGACGCGATGGAAAAGCAGGCGAAGGCCGATGAGGCGGCGGAGAAACTCGCGCACGATCGCCGCATCGCCGCCGAGCTTGCGCAGCAGCGCAAGGTCGCGGCCGCGCAGAACAAAGCCGACGCTCCGAAACCATGAGTGACGATGCTCGCTGGCTGGCCGCTGCGGCGAGCCTCGCCGCGCGTGCGCGCCCGCTGAGCCGTCCCAACCCCGCGGTCGGCGCGCTGATCGTCAAGGACGGGGTCGTCGTCGGCCGCGGCTGGACGCAGGCCGGCGGCCGCCCGCATGCCGAGGCGGCGGCGCTGGCTGAGGCCGGGAGCCGGGCTGCCGGCGCAGCACTGTACGTCACGCTGGAGCCTTGCGCGCATGCCTCGCCGCGCGGCCCGGCCTGCGCCGATCTGATCGCCGCTTCCGGCATCAGCCGAATCGTAATCGGCTGCGAGGACCCTGATCCGCGGACCGCCGGACAAGGTCTCGCGCGCATTCGCGCCGCCGGGATCGCCGCCGAGATCGTTCGCTTCGCCGCTGCCGAACGCAACCTCGCAGGCTATCTCCTGCGCCGACGTGCAAGTCGCCCGCACGTCACGCTCAAGCTGGCGCTCTCCCTGGACGGAGCGATCGCGCTGGCGAGCGGCGAGAGCCGATGGATCACCGGCGAGGCCGCCCGCGCGCATACCCATGCGATGCGCGCGCGCGCGGATGCGATCCTGGTCGGCGGCAAGACCCTGCGCGCCGATGCGCCCCGGCTCGACGTGCGCCTGCCCGGTCTCGAAGCGCGCAGCCCCGAGCGCTGGGTTCTGACCCGCGGTGCGGCGCCCGATGGCTGGCGCGCCCTCCCCTCGCCGCAGGCAATCATCGACAGCAGCGAGACGCAGTACCTGTTCGTCGAAGGCGGTGCGGGCGCCGCGGCCGCGTTCCTCGCTGCCGACCTCGTCGACCGCCTGCTGCTTTACCGCGCGCCGATCATCGTCGGCGGCGGCCGGCCCGGCATCGCCGATATCGGCCTCGCCAGCCTCCCCGAAGCGCATGGCCGCTGGCGCTTCGACGAACGCCGCCAGCTTGGCAGCGACACGCTCGAAGTCTACACGCGCGTTCAGTCAGGATAGGGCCTCATGTTCACCGGCATCGTCACCGCCCAGGGCACCATCCGCGAAGCGCGCCAGATCGGCGACTTGCGCGCGGTGATCGCCTGCCCGTTCGATCCCGCGGGGATCGCGATCGGCGCCTCGATCGCCTGCTCGGGCGTGTGCCTGACGGTGATCGACCGGGGCGGCGTGCCTGGCGACGCGTGGTTCGCGGTCGATATCTCGGGCGAGAGCGTGGCGTGCACGGTGCCCGGCCGCTGGGAGGCCGGCACGCTGCTCAATCTCGAACCCGCGCTGAAGCTTGGCGATGAACTGGGCGGCCATATCGTGACCGGCCACGTCGACGGCGTCGGCACCGTGATCGGCGTCTCCGCCGAGGGCGATTCGCACCGCATCGTCTTTGCCATCGCGCACGAACTCGCGCCGTATCTGGCGGCCAAGGGTTCGATCACCGTCGACGGCGTCTCGCTGACGGTCAACGACGTGACCGACCAGCCCGACGGCACCTGCCACTTCGCGGTCAACATCATCCCCCACACCGCCGAGGTGACCACGCTCGGTGCGCTGAAGGAGGGAAGCCGGGTCAATCTCGAGATCGACGTGCTCGCGCGCTACCTCAAGCGGATGCAGAGCCTTCGCGGGTAATCACTCCCACTCGATCGTGCCCGGCGGCTTCGACGTGTAGTCGTAGACCACCCGGTTGATGCCCTTCACCTCGTTGATGATGCGCGTGGCGACGCGGCTCAGGAACGCGGCGTCGAACGGGTAGATGTCGGCGGTCATGCCGTCGGTCGAGGTCACCGCGCGCAGCGCGCAGACGTTGTCGTACGTGCGCCCGTCGCCCATCACGCCCACGGTCTTGACCGGCAGCAAAACCGCGAACGCCTGCCAGATCGCATCGTAGAGCCCGGCGTTGCGGATCTCCTCAAGGTAGACCGCGTCGGCCTTGCGCAGCGTGTCGCAGCGCTCGCGCGTCACCTCGCCGGGGATACGGATCGCAAGGCCCGGGCCCGGGAACGGATGGCGGCCGACGAACACCTCGGGCAGGCCCAGCTCGCGGCCGAGCGCGCGGACCTCGTCCTTGAACAGCTCGCGCAGCGGCTCGACCAGCTTCATGTCCATCCGCTCGGGCAGGCCGCCAACGTTGTGATGGCTCTTGATCGTCACCGACGGGCCGCCGGTGAAAGACACCGATTCGATCACGTCGGGGTACAGCGTGCCTTGCGCCAGGAACTCGGCGCCGCCGATCTTGCGCGCTTCGGCCTCGAACACGTCGATGAAGGTCTTGCCGATGAACTTGCGCTTGGCCTCGGGGTCGGTGACGCCGGCCAAGCCGCCCAGGAACAGCGCCGAGACGTCGACGTGGACCAGCGGGATGTTGTAATGCCCGCGGAACAGGCTGACGACCTGCTCGCTTTCGCCGAGCCGCATCAGGCCGTGATCGACGTAGACGCAGGTCAGCTGCTCGCCGATCGCCTCGTGGATCAGCACCGCGGCCACCGCCGAATCGACGCCGCCCGAGAGCCCGCAGATCACGCGGCCCGAGCCGACCTGGGCGCGGATCTCCTCGATCTTGGCCTTGCGGAATTCGGCCATCGTCCAGTCGCCGGCGAGACCGCAGACGTGGCACACGAAGTTGGCGAGCAGCTTGGCGCCGTCGGGGGTGTGCACCACCTCGGGGTGGAACTGCATCGCGTAGATCTGGCGCGCCTCGTCGGCGATCACCGCGAACGGCGCGCCCGAGCTTGCGGCGACCGGGCGGAACCCCTCGGCGAGGCGGGTGACCTTGTCGCCGTGGCTCATCCAAACCTGGTGGCGCTCGCCTTCGGACCAGAGTCCGTCGAACAAGCTGCAGCCGTCGGAGATCTCGATGAACGCGCGGCCGAATTCGCCGCCGTCGCCGCCGGTCACTTCGCCGCCCAGCTGGTGCATCAGCGCCTGCTGGCCGTAGCAGATGCCCAGCATCGGCAGCCCGCTCTCGAGGATCGCGTCGGGGATCCGCGGCGCGTCGGCGTCGAGCACCGATGCGGGCGAGCCCGACAGGATCACACCTGATGGCCTCATCCGCTCGAACGCGGCCTCGGCGAGAGTGAACGGGGCGATCTCGGAGTAGACCCCGGCCTCGCGCACGCGGCGGGCGATCAGCTGGGTCACCTGGCTGCCGAAATCGACGATGAGGATGGAGTTTGCGGGCTGCGTGGTCATGCGGTCGGTTAGGCGCACGGCGGGATACTGTCCAGATCGCGAAGAGATGGGCCGGCGATCACCAGACCCTCGGATGTTGCACTTATTGCAACTTCGCGTGATCCGTTCGCACTTGCACAATGTCGTCAGCGTACTTAGTAATTAATGACAAGTTCGACATACCGAAAAAACTCGGGTGTCTTTTCGCAGGAGATCAAGATGAACCGCTACCTCACCATCGCGCTCGGCGTCGCCGCAGCCGCGGGTGTGCATGCTGCGCTCTTCGCCGCCGTTCTGGCGTAAGCCAAGCGCGCCGCAGCCTCACATTTCGCGCTTGCAATATCTCCTAACCATGGTTATAGTAACCCAGGTAAGCAAATAGAGAGGCGCAAGATGCGCCGCTCCAACAGGAGATAGATCATGAATCGTTATATCACCATCGCCCTCGGCGCCGCAGCAGCAGCCGGCGTCCACATCGCGTTCTTCGCGGCGACCATCGCCTGAACGACGCGCGGCGAACGCCGCCGAGACTTACGATAAAACCCATTCGGGCCGCGCCTATCCAGCGCGGCCCGATGCGTTTGGGAGACGCGTTGCCGCACGTTTCCCACCCGCGACCTTGTGGGAAATGTGTCACAGGACGCCCTGTGGAAAAGCCCCGCATGCGTTTGCGCTTTCGCTTTGGTTTGGCCCGCGCAAACCCTATATAATGGCGATGGCAAGCACCCCCGAAAACATCCCGAACGCCAACGCGTATGGCGCCGATTCGATCAAGGTCCTCAAGGGCCTCGACGCGGTGCGCAAGCGGCCCGGCATGTACATCGGCGATACCGATGACGGTTCGGGCCTGCACCACATGGTGTTCGAGGTCTCGGACAACGCAATCGACGAGGCGCTGGCCGGCCACTGCGACCTGGTGCTGATCGAGCTCAACCCCGATGGCTCGGTTTCGGTCGAGGACAACGGCCGCGGCATCCCCACGGGCATCCACACCGAGGAAGGCGTGTCGGCGGCCGAGGTCATCATGACTCAGCTCCACGCGGGCGGCAAGTTCGAGAACACCTCGGACGACAACGCCTACAAGGTCTCCGGCGGCCTCCACGGCGTCGGCGTGTCGGTCGTCAACGCCTTGTCCGAATGGCTCGAGCTGACGATCTGGCGCGACGGCCAGGAGCACTGGATGAAGTTCGCGCACGGCGATGCCGTCGCGCCGCTCAAGGTCGTCGGCGATGCGCCGGGCCGCAAGGGCACGCGCGTAACGTTCATGGCCTCGACCGACACGTTCAAGAACGTGCTCGAGTTCGATTTCGAAAAGCTCGAGCACCGCTACCGCGAACTCGCGTTCCTGAACTCGGGCGTCCACATCCTGCTGCGCGACAAGCGCGGCGAGGAGCCGGTCGAGCACGATCTCTATTACGAGGGCGGCATCGGCGCGTTCGTCAAGTATCTCGATCGCAACAAGGTCGCGATGCTGCCCGATCCGATCGCGATCAGTTCGGAGCGCGACGGCATCGGTATCGAGGTCGCGCTCGAATGGAACGATTCGTATTACGAGAACGTGCTGTGCTTCACCAACAACATCCCGCAGCGCGATGGCGGCACGCACCTCGCCGCGTTCCGCGCGGCGCTGACCCGCACGCTCAACAGCTATGCCGAGAAATCGGGCATGCTGAAGAAGGAAAAGGTCAGCCTGACCGGTGAGGACATGCGCGAGGGGCTGACCGCGATCGTCTCGGTCAAGCTGCCCGATCCCAAGTTCTCGTCGCAGACCAAGGACAAGCTGGTCTCCTCCGAAGTGCGCCAGCCGCTCGAAAGCCTGATGGCCGACAAGATGAGCGAATGGCTCGAGGAGAACCCGGCGTACGGCAAGGCGGTGATCCAGAAGGTGATCGACGCGGCCGCCGCGCGCGAAGCGGCTAAGAAGGCGCGCGAGCTGACCCGGCGCAAGGGCGCGATGGACATCGCCAGCCTGCCGGGCAAGCTCGCCGACTGCCAGGAGCGCGATCCCGCCAAGTGCGAGCTGTTCCTGGTCGAGGGCGACTCGGCCGGCGGCTCGGCCAAGATGGGACGCGACAAGGAATTCCAGGCGATCCTGCCCTTGCGCGGCAAGGTGTTGAATGCGTGGGAAACCGAGCGCGACCGCTTGTTTGCCAATAATGAAATCCATGATATTGCGGTGGCCATCGGCGTGGACCCGCATGGCAAGAACGATAGTCCCGATTTGTCTGGTCTGCGTTACGGCAAGATTTGCATCTTGTCGGATGCGGACGTGGATGGCTCGCATATCCAGGTGTTGTTGTTGACGCTGTTCTTCAAGCATTTTCCCAAGTTGATCGAGGCCGGCAATATCTGCGTGGCGCGGCCGCCGCTGTTCCGTGTCGATGCGCCTGCGCGCGGCAAGAAGCCGCAGCAAAAGATTTACGCGCTCGATGAGGGGGAACTCGAGGCGATCGAAGACAAGCTGCGCAAGGATGGCGTGAAGGACGGCGCGTGGTCGATCTCGCGCTTCAAAGGCTTGGGAGAAATGAGTGCCGAACAGTTGTGGGAAACCACGATGAATCCCGATACGCGGCGCCTGCTGCCGGTGGCGTTCGGTGCGTTCGACGTCGACATGTCGGAAGCGCGCTTCA
>CAJCHR010000248.1 GCA_903970225.1 Actinobacteria bacterium 21-64-8
AACAGCTCCCACACCACCGCCGCGAACAGCAGGTTCGATGCGAGCATGACCGGCCACGAGCCGAACCGGTCGATCGCCCGTCCTGACGTGCGCGTGACCACGAATGCCGTGCAACCGCCGGCCATGTAGAGCCCGGCGAAGGCCGAAGCGGGGATGTGCAGGTTGCTCTGCAGCTGGATGGGGATGTTGGCGATCACCACGAACCCGCTCGCCGCCGAAAGAATGGTCGCAGCCATCGCGACGAGACCCGCGGGTGCTGCCATCATGCGCACCTTGGTTCCCAGCGTCTCGCGCGTGGCCGCCGCCAGGTGCCCGGTCATCGACGGAAGCGCCCGGATCATGAGCCACAGGGTCGCCGCTCCGGCAGCTGCTATGATGAGGAACGGCGTACGCCAGCCGAACGCCTGCGCGAGCGTGATGCCCGCCGGGACACCGACGATCGAAGCGATCGATCCCGCGGTGATCAGGGTGGTCACCGCCCGGCCGCGGCGCTCGGTCGGCACCAGATCGCTGATCAGCGCCATTCCGACCGCCGCGACAGGTCCGGCGAATGCACCCGCCAGGAACCGTGCGGCGAGCAGGCAGGCCATGTTGGGGGCCAGCCCGCACAGCGCGGTGGCCAGCACCAAGCCCAGCAGGCTCACACCAAGCGCCTTGCGGCGATCGAAGGCGTCGAGGATGCTCGCGCTGCACAGCCCGGAAACGAACGCCGCGATCGCGTAGGCCGAAGTCAGATAACCCAAATGCGAAGGGTTCATCGCGAGCCCGCGCGCAAGATCGGGGCCGAGCGGCAGCAGGATGATGAACTCGAGCGCGCTCACGAACTGCGTGACCGCGACGAGTGTCACGATCCTGAATTCGGAACTGAGCGCGGACAGGCGAGGTATGGTCATGACTTGCAGATGGCCCCCGGCCACCGAGGGCGGCGCGATGCGGTGGGCGGATCGCCGCCAGCCGACGAATCGCCCACGCCATCGGTCAGGAAAAGTGAGGCATCACCTCTTCGGCGAGCAGGCGCAGCGAACGGCGATCGAACTCGATCGGCGCGGCGCCCGCGCCGACGATCGCGAGCACGTAGTTCATCGTCGGCAGCCGCTCGCGCAACGCGGTCAGCTTCTCGATCACGGTCTTTGGACTGCCGATCAGGTTGGTCTTGAGCTGCTCCTGGAACTGCTGCTCCTGGCTGGAGGGGGGGCCCTGGTGCGCCGGCACCGAAAGCGGAGATTGCACGTTCCCGACTCTGCGGCGCGTTTCGTAGTGCGCCTCGGCGTAGGCATTGCGGGCCTGGATCGCCGTCCGCGCAATGCCGATCGCTTCTTCGTCGGTCGGTGCGATGTAGCAAAACAGCGTCTGCGGGTAATCGAGCCCCTCGATGCTGCGGCCGTGCGATACGGCGAGTTCTTCGAATTTGGCGTGATAGGCGTTGTGGCTGTCGATCCCCGAATCGCCCCACGAGCTGGTCACCGACACGTAAGACATGCCGTGTTCCGCCGCGTAAGCGATGCTGCGGGTGTTGCGGTTGGAAAGGAACGCCGGAATCGGGCGCTGCAGCGGTGTCGGCACCACTTGCACCTCGGGGTAGTCGTAATAGACGCCGCTGTGCTTGAAGTGCTTGCCCGTCCACGCCGCACGCATGACGTCGAGCGCCTCGAAGTACTTGTCGCGGTTCGCCTCTTCGTCGGAGGGCACGTTGAACGCCTTGGGCTCGCGCACGCCGCCGCCCCGTCCGAGGCCCAGTTCGAGCCGCCCACCGCTGAGCACGTCGACCATCGCCGCGCGCTCGGCCATGCGCAGCGGATCGTCGTAATGGACGACGAGGACGCCCGTACCGAGGCGGATCCGCGTGGTCCTGGCGGCGACGTGGCCCAGGAACGTGAGCGGATCAACGACGAGGTCGTAGGCCGGCCATGGTCCTTCGAGGCCGTAAGGCTTGTAGGCCGGGTCGGTGCCGAAATGATGTTCAGTTGTCCAAGCCGACCACAGGCCGAGCTCCTCGGCAAGCTGGATGTGACCGATCACATCCTCATAGACGCTCTGCTGCGTCTGCTGGTGGGGCCAGTGCGGCGCGCACAAAATTCCGAACTTCATGGTTCTCGTTCTCGAAAGGACTGGAAAATTCGCCGTGACGTTTGGCGATACGGCCGATCAGTTCAATCTCGTTGCGGCTGGCCTACAGGTATCTGTATTCGCACGGTCTATCGCGCAGTGCGGAGTGACACGATGCATCCCGGCTCGGCCGGCGGCTCGCCCGCGGGCAGCGCGTCGACATGCTCGAGACCCCCGGTCACATAGCCCCAGACAGTGTACTGGCAAACGGTGAAGGCCGCGTCGTTGGTCAGGATGAAAAACTGGCAACCGGCGCTATCGGGATCGAGGCCGCGCGCCATCAGGCAAGCCCCGCGTACGTGGCGAACGTCGGTGAACTCGGCCGGAAGGTTTGCGTAGGCCGAGCGCGCGGCAGGGATCACTTGCGCCATGAAGTCCACCACCACACGGCCGAACGGCGCGCCGTCATAGAAACGATCGGCGGCAAGCTGCAGCATGCGCGCCGCGTGGCCTGGCGCAAGATCGGGGCGAAGCTTGATCGTGACCGGCCCGGTCTTGAGGGTCATGACGAGTTCGCCGTCGGTGCCATCCGCCAGGTTCATAGTGCGCACCCCGCAGCGGCCGATCCGCCAGCAGCGGTCGGCAGGTAGCGTCCATCCACGATCACGCCGGACTGGCGCCGCACCGCCGAGACGTTGGCGAGCGGATCGGCATCGAGCAGCACCAGATCGGCGCGCTTGCCGACCGCGATCGTGCCGATCTCATCCGCCAGGCCGAGGTAGCGGGCGGGATTGACCGTCGCGGCCTGCAGCGCCCCGAACGGGGGGATACCCGAGCGGACGAACGCCTCCAGCTCCGAAAGCAGCGAGTGCCCCGGAATCAGCCGGGTCTTGGCACCCGGGCAGTCGCTTCCGGTCAGCAGCTTGACCCCGCGATTGTACAATTCGAGCAGCATCTCGCGCCGCGCGGCCTGCCCGGCGCGCACGTCGCTGCGCATCTGCGGCGTATAGTCGAGGTCGAGCCGCAGCCCTTCGAGGTGCTGGCGGACCGACCAGGACAGCTGATCGCGGATCGCCGGCGGGTAGACCACGTCGGCGTGCTCGGGATCTTCCACCATCATCGTCGGGACGTGCCAGGTGTCGAACTCGGCGACACGATCGGCCAGTTCGGCGATCTTGCCCGGCGCCGCAAAGCGCCAGCCCGGATAGATGTCGCCCGGATATTCAGGGCGCCGTTCGTGGAATGGTCGGCCGTCGAGGACCGCATCGAAGCCACGCAGATGCTCGATCGAATCGAGGCCCGCCGCAAGCGTATCGAGGAGCCCCACCGGCACCGGCACGTGACCGCCGACCTTCAGGCCGGCGCGGTGCGCCTCGTCGAGCAGCGCCGCGAAGATGTCCGGCGCGATGTTGTTGTAGATCTTGATGCAGTCGTAGCCCAGTTCGGCCTCGCGGCGGATTTCCGCGCGCGCTGCCTCGGGCGTGGCGACCTTGGCGGCATACGTCGCGATGCCCGACCAGCCGAACGTCTGCTCGATGATCGGGCCGCTGGTCAGGATGCGCGGCGAAGGGAAGCTGCCGCCGGCTGCCGCATCGCGCACCTTCAGCAGGAACCGCGAACCCGCCATGTTGCGGATGGTGGTCACCCCGAATGCCAGGAACAGCCGCAGGTATTCGCCGGCAAGCGCTGTCGAGGTCTCGACCGCGTCCGCCCCTTCGCGCGGCAGCGCGATGTGGGGCACTACATGGACGTGCATGTCGATCAGGCCGGGGATCAGATACTTGCCCGTGCCGTCGATCCGCAGCGCGCTTTCGGGCACGGGCAGCGCGTCCGCCGGAGCCATGCGAACGATCCGGCCGTCTTCGATCACGACCGTCTGCGGCGCGATCGCGCCGTGCTCTGCCATCGTGATGGCCGTGACATTGGTGATGGCGAGCATCTGATCCGTTCCCGGTGTTGTCGGGCCTAGGCGGCCGCTTGCACCGCAGGATCGCGCGGCACTTCCTTCACCTCGACGAGCATCCCCGCTGGCAGTGTCGGCGCGAAGAACATGACCGGGCGCCCTGAAGCGCCGATGATGCCCTTCCCGTTGCCCAGCGCCGCCACCCCCGCGGCCTCGAGGCTCCGCTTCGCAGCCGCGAAGTCGTGCGTGCGGAAGCAGACATGATGGAGGCCGCCTTGCGGCTGACCGCGCAGGAACACCTGCACCGTATGGTCCCCCAGCAGATCGGTCAGTTCGCGCGCGCCGGGAAGCGGCGAGATCAGCTCGACCGACAGCCCCGGCGTCGGCGCGAGCATGAAGGTCACGGCGAGACCATCCTCGGCGAGAACCTTGTGGCGCACCTCGTCCATGCCGAGAACGTCACGATAGAAGGCGCTCGCCGCGACGAGGTCGGGGACGGCGATGCCGAGATGATCGA
>CAJCHR010000249.1 GCA_903970225.1 Actinobacteria bacterium 21-64-8
GGCCCGATCGCGGCCGAGACCGACAGCACGAGCGCGTTGTAGCCCATGCCGCGGCCCAGCATGCTGTTCGGATAGATCGTGCGTACCAGCGCGGCGTTCATGCTCATGATGCCGGCGGCACCGATCCCCTGCAGCATCCGCGCCGCGATCAGCAGCGAGAGGCTGCCCGACAAGGCGCAGGCGAGCGAGCCGGCGATGAACAGGCCCAATGCAGGAAGGTAGACGCGCACGTGGCCGACCCGGTCGCCCAGCGCGGCCAGCGGCAGCAGCAGCACGGTGATCGCGAGCTGGTAGGCGTTGATCACCCACACGGCGACCGAAGGCGTGGCGTGAAGCTCCGCGGCGATCGTCGGCAGCGAGATGTTGGCGATCGCGGAGTCGAGCACCGCCATCGCGATCGCGAGCCACACCGCCGTCGCGGCGAAATAGCGGTGCGGCGTGGGCAGGCCGTCGGCGGCGAACGTCGCGGGAGAGTCCTGTTTCATCTCGGTCGTCGGCAATCCCGTGAACGTGGCGTCGGCCCACCACTGCGGCTGCCCTGGCGAGCCGGGGGCTGAAGCAGCAGTGAACCAGCCGGTGCAACCGGCGGCGGCGCGCCCGGTTGCCGGGAAATCGTGCGGTGGTCCCGGCCTCCTGCGCAGCGCGCCGGGCGCATGGCAAAGCAGAATGCCTCATTGGCTTATGATCGAAGCGAATGCCGTGGCCTCGGGCTCAACCGATCTCGCTTTGACCGGCCACGCGGCGCGGCCTAATCGCGCCGCATGGCCCCGATCACGACACGCTTCGCCCCCTCGCCGACCGGACGGCTGCACGTCGGCAACGTCCGCGCGGCGCTGCACAACTGGCTGCTGGCCCGAAAGCACGGCGGCAGGTTCCTGCTGCGGATCGACGATACCGACCGCGAGCGCAGCCGCGAGGAATACGTCGAGGCGATCCGCGCCGATCTTACCTGGCTCGGCCTCGTACCCGATGGCGAGGAGCGGCAGTCCGCGCGGTTCGAGCTGTACGAGCGCGAGCTGGCGCGGCTCGCCGCGGCCGGGCGGGCGTACCGCTGCTACGAAACCGCGCAGGAGCTCGATCTCAAGCGCAAGGTGCTGCTCGGGCGGGGCTTGCCGCCGATTTATGATCGCGCAGGGCTGGCGCTGACCGAGGCCGATCATGCAGCCAAGGCCGCGGCGGGCGAGATGCCGCACTGGCGTTTCCTGCTCGACCATGCCGAGCCGATCGCATGGGATGACGGTATCCGCGGCCCTCAGCAGTTCGACGCGGCGACGATCTCGGACCCGGTGGTGCGCCGCGCCGACGGATCGTGGCTCTACATGCTGCCGAGCGTGATCGACGATATCGCGATGGGGATCACCGACGTGGTGCGCGGCGAGGATCACGTTTCCAACACCGCGACTCAGCTGCAGATGTTCACCGCGCTGGGCGCCGCGCCGCCGCGATTTGCGCACGAGGCGTTGCTGGTGGGGGCGGAAGGCAAGCTGTCGAAGCGGCTGGGCTCGCTCGGCGTGGCCGAACTGCGCGAAAGCGGGATCGAACCCGAAGCGCTGGTCGCGCTGCTGGCGCGGCTGGGGACCGCAGATCCGGTGGATCCCGCTCTGGATGCGGAGGCGCTGGCGGCGAGTTTCGATTTGTCGCGCTTCGGCCGTGCACCCGCGCGGTTCGACGAGGCCGAACTTGCCAGGGCCAACGCCGCTGTGCTGCACCGGCTGCCCTTCGAACGCGTTGCGGCGTCGCTGCCCGAGGGCATGGATGCGGCGGCGTGGGAGGCAGTCCGGCCTAACCTTGCGACCGTCGCGGACGCCGCCGAGTGGTGGCGGGTGGTGACGGGGCCGGTGACGGCCCCTGCGTTCGATGAAGAAACCTGCGCTTATCTAGCGACGGCCGCCAAGCTGGTCGCGGCGGATTGGGGCGCCGACCCGTGGCATGCGCTGACGGGTGCGCTCAAGGAGACGACCGGCCGCAAGGGCAAGGCGCTGTTCCTGCCGCTACGCCAGGCGCTGACCGGGCATGATCACGGGCCCGATATGGCGGCCTTGCTTCCATTGATCGGGCAGGAGCGGGCGCTGGAACGGTTGCAGGCGTCTGCCCGGGCCTGACGCAGACAAGGTAAGAGACGAAAGCCCACCCTCAGCGGGGTCGGCACTCGGTGGCAGCGTTAATCGTCCGCTGCCCGATCAGTGCTTTTCGCCGATCCGCCGCGCGGCCTCGAGGATCTCGGTCGGGAACATCGCGATGATCGTCGAATTGTGCTCGACGCCGATCTCGCTGAGCGTCTGCAGCCGCCGCAGTTCGAGCGCGCCGGGGACCTCGGTGATGATCCGCGCCGCGTCGGCCAACGTCTGCGAGGCTTCCTTCTCACCCTCGGCCTTGATGATCCGCGCGCGTTTTTCGCGGATCGCTTCGGCTTCGCGGGCGATCGCGCGCTGCATCTGCTCGGGGATGTCGAGGTCCTTGATCTCGACCGCGTCGACGGTCACGCCCCATTGCGTGCAGGTCTTGGCGAGCAGGTCGAGCAGCCGGGCATTGATGGTGGTGCGGTCCTTCAGGATCTGGTCGAGATCGCTCTGCCCGATCGCATCGCGCAGCCCGGTTTCGGCCGCCTGCACCACCGCGCTCTGCCAGTTCACCACCGCGGTGATGACCCTGACCGGATCGACGGCTCTGAACCACAGCACCGCGTTGACGCGCACCGCCACGCCGTCTCGGGTGACGGTCTCCTGCGTTTCGAGCGCGAAGGTCACCGTGCGCAGATCGACCTTGATGACCTTCTCGATCAGCGGGATCAGCCAGTACAGGCCGGGCCCCTTGGTGATCTTGATCCGGCCCAGCCGGAACAGCACGCCGCGCTGGTATTCCTGGTTTATCCCGAAGGACTTGGCCGCCAGCACGAGGAAGATGATGGCCAGGAACAGGCCAAATCCGGACACGGTCGCAAACATGGCTCGTTCCTTTGGGATGACCCTGTCGACTGAAGCGACAGGGACGAAGACCTCTATATCGGGTGCCGACCTGGTTTATTCCATGAACCACCCGTGGCTCGCCAGCAGCGACTGGCCGGTCAGGGCGTTCGAGCCGAAAGCGGCGAAGAACAGCGCGACTTCGGCGATGTCTTCAGCGGTGGTGAACTCGCCATCGACGGTCCCGCCCAACATGACTTTCCTGATCACTTCGTCTTCGGAGATGCCGAGCTGCGCGGCCTGTTCGGGGATCTGCTTGTCGACCAGCGGCGTGCGTACGAAACCCGGGCAGATCACATTGGCGCGCACGCCTTTCTTGCCCCCTTCCTTGGCGATCACCTTGGCGAGGCCGATCAGCCCGTGCTTGGCGGTGACATATGCCGACTTGAGCGGGCTGGCTTCCTTGGAATGGACCGATCCCATCAGGATGATCGATCCCGATCCTTGCGCGTACATGTGCGGCAGTACCGCCTTGCTCGTCAGAAAAGCACCGTCGAGGTGGATCGCGAGCATCTTCTTCCATTCGGCGAACGGATAGTCCTCGAGCGGATGGACGATCTGGATGCCCGCGTTCGAGACCAGCACGTCGACCGTGCCCCACGCGGCGATCACTTCGGCGACGCCTGCGTTGACCTGCTCTTCGCTGGTTACGTCCATCGCGACTGCCATTGCGTTGCCGGGATGCGTCGCGGCGATCTCGTCGGCGGCGGCTTGCGCGGCGTGCTTGTTGAGGTCGGCGATCACCACCTTGGCGCCCTCGGCCGCGTAAAGCGCGGCGATTGCCTTGCCGATCCCGCTGGCCGCGCCGGTTACGATGCAGACCTTGTTTTCGAGCTTCATCGGATGTTTCCCTTGGGAGGGGTCGGAATTGTCACGCCGCCTGCGCGACGCCGGAATTCTCGCTGGCCGCTTCGAGCAGCTTGCGCTCGATCGTCCGCTGGCGGCTGGCCGTATCGATCTTCCCGCCGAGCAGGTCGGTGACGTAGAACGTGTCCGCCGCGCGCTCGCCGTAGCTGGTGATGTGCGCCGAATGGACCATCAGCCGCGCCTCGAACAAGACTCGGCCCAGCCGGTTGAGCAGCGCCGGCCGGTCGCGCGCGTTGACTTCGATCACGGTGAAGCGGCTCGATGCCTCGTTGTCGAACTGCACGCGCGGGCGCACCGCAAAGGCCTCGGCGCGCGGGCGCGCGAGCGGGCGGTTGATCAGCTGCGGCAGTAGCTTGATCCGGTTGGCCAGCGCGTTCTCGATCGCTGTGCCGAGCCGCGCGAGCTGGCCCTCCTCGCGGAACGGACGGCCGAGCGGGTCCTGCACCAGGAAGTTGTCGACCGCGACGCCGGTCCTGGCGGTGTGGATGCGCGCGTCGATGATATTGCCGCCGGCAAGGTGGATCGCGCCGGCTATGCGGTAGAACAGGCCCGGATGATCCGCCGCGATCACCGTGACCAGCGTCGCGCCGCGCGCCGCGTAATAGCGCGTGACGATCGATAGCGGTTGATCGTGGGCGTCCGCCAGCTGTTCGAGGTTGGCGGCGATGACGTCTTCCGACTCGGCGATCCAGTAGGCATCGCCGAGCTGATCGCCCCAATCGTCGACCAACCCGCGGCGATTGCCGAGCGCGGCGCAGACTTTCTCCTTCTTGGCGGCGACCCGGCGTCCGCGGCCGTGCTCGACATGACCCAGCCGCAGCCGCTCTTCGGAAGCCTCGTACAGGTTCTGCAAAAGCTGGCGTTTCCAGCCGTTCCACACCCCGGGGCCGACCGCGTGGATATCGACGATCGTCAGCAGCGTCAGTTTGCGCAAGGCGTCGAGCGCCTGCACCACCGCAACGAAATCGCCGATCGTCTTCCAGTCTGACAGATCGCGCTTGAACGCGGTCGCGCTCATCAGCAGGTGCTGGCGCACCAGCCAGGCGACCATCGCGGTCTCTTCGTCGTCGAGCCCGAAGCGCGGGCCGAGCTTGAGCGCGATCTCCGCGCCGAGCACCGAATGGTCGCCGTTCCGGCCCTTGGCGATATCATGCAGCAGCACCGCGACGTAGAGCGCGCGGCGCGATTTGACCTTCTGCATGATCTCCGTGGGAAACGGCAGCTCGTCCTTGACCGCGCCCTTCTCGATCCGCGCCAGCAGGCCGATCGCCCGGATCGTGTGCTCGTCGACCGTGAAGTGGTGGTACATGTCGAACTGCATCTGCGCGTTGACCCGGCCGAACTCGGGCACGAAACGGCCGAACACGCCGGCCTCGTTGAACCAGCGCAGGACTTTCTCGGGATCGTTGCGGCTGGTCAGCAGATCGAGGAACAAGGCGTTGGCGCGCTTGTCGCGGCGCACCTCGCCGCGGATCAGCCGCGCGTCGCGTCCGATCAGGCGCAGCGTCTCGGGATGGATCTCGAGATTCTCGGCGTCGGCCACGGCGAAGATTTCGATCAGCCGTACCGGGTCCTGCTCGAACCAGTCTTCAGCCGGGGCGGCGAGCTTGCCCCCGTCGATCCGGTAGCCTTTGACCGTCTTGGTGCGCGGGCGCAGGATGCTGATCCCGCCGCGCCGCTTGCGGCTGGCGAACTGATCATCGAGCTGCGCAAGGAATACGCCGGTGAGGTTGCCGACGATCTTGGCCTGCAGGAAATAGAACTGCATGAACCGCTCGACCGCGCTTTTGCCGGGCCGGTCGGAGAAGTTCATGCGCGTGGCGACCTCGCGCTGCAAGTCGAAGGTCAGCCGGTCTTCCGCGCGGTTGGTGATCGCGTGGAGGTGACAGCGCACCGCCCAGAAGAACGTCTCGGCGCGGCGGAATTTGCGAAATTCCTCCGCAGACAGCAGCCCGACCGTGACCAGTTCGGCAGGCTCGCGCACTTTATGGATGTACTTGCCGATCCAGTAGAGCGTGTGCAGGTCGCGCAGCCCGCCCTTGCCCTCCTTGACGTTGGGCTCGACCACATAGCGCGTGTCGCCAACGCGCTTGTGCCGCTCCTCGCGCTCGGCGAGCTTCTGCGTCACGAACTGGCGCTCGGTTCCCGGGACGACGTCTGTCCAGAACCGGCCGGACACCTCGTGGTACAGCGGCTGGTCGCCCCAGACGTAGCGCCCCTCGAGCATCGCGGTGCGGATCGTTAGGTCCTGGCGGCACATCCGCACCATGTCGTCCAGGGAACGGCTCGAATGGCCGACCTTGAGACCCAGGTCCCACAGGAAATAGAGCATCGCCTCGATCACCTGCTCGCACCACGGCGTCTGCTTGCTCGGGGTGATGAAGGCGATGTCGACGTCCGAATGCGGCGCCATCTCGCCGCGCCCGTAGCCGCCGACCGCGAGCACCGCGAGCCGCTCGCCGGTCGAACGGTTGCTCATCGGATAGACTGCGCTGACCACGTGATCGTGGATCACGCGTACCAGCTGGTCGATCAGGAACGCCTGCGCACTGGCGATCTCGTGCCCGGCGGACGGCGTGGCGCCCAGCCGTCGCGCGATCTCGGCGCGGCCTTGCGCCAGCGCGTCGCGCAGCAGAGCAAGCACCGGTGCGCGGTTCTTGCCGCTTTGCGCGACGACCGCCTCGATCGCCTCGGCAAGGCCGCGGCGATTGATCACGGCGCGCTGGTTGGGAATGCGGATGACCGACATGCGACGTATTTAGGAGCTTTCTGGTCCGATGGATATCGACGCCCTGCAACATTTCTTAGCGGGGGATTATGGCGGCGAACAGCACGTAGTGACGGTCGAGGCGATCGAGCCTTGCTCACCAGGGGGTGGGCATCCAGCGCCTGTGCAAAGGCAAATGCCGCTTTGCGCGTTAAGACAGGCTATGCCAGAAGCGCCGCCGTTCGGGCCGCCAGACCGGTCTTCGCTGGGAAATCCGCCTTGTTCAGCCTTCTCCTCGATGCCGCCGCAACCGCATCGGCACACCAGCCGATCTACTGGGAGAGCCTGGGGCTCACGCGCGGGGTCAGTCTGGGCGTGTTCACCTTGCGCTGGTACTCGCTCGCGTATCTCGCCGGCATCGTGCTCGGCTATTGGCAACTCTCGCGGATGCTCAGGAGCCCCGGCGCGCCGATGGAGCAGAAGGACGTAGACGACCTGTTCTTCTGGTGCACCTGCGGCATCATTTTGGGCGGGCGACTGGGCTATGCCGCGTTCTATACCGGCGGCAGCACCGGCGAGCCGAGCCTGTTCACGCATTTCACCCCCGGCGAACGGATCAGCTGGGATCTGCTGCGGCTGTGGGACGGCGGCATGAGCTTTCATGGCGGGCTGATCGGCGTGACGCTCGCAATGGCCTGGGTCGCGTGGAAGAACACGCTGAGCTTCGTGCGCGTGACCGACTATGTGGCGG
>CAJCHR010000250.1 GCA_903970225.1 Actinobacteria bacterium 21-64-8
CAGTTCCTGACGCTGCTGACCACGCCGGTGGTCTACCTCGCGCTCGACCGCTTCCGCCGCCGCACCGGTCACGAGAAGCTGCTCGCGCGCCGCCCCGATCCGATGGCACCCGAAGGAGCCCCGGCATGACTTTGAAGCGCCTTCCCTTGCTCGGCGCGGTGCTACTCGCAGGCTGCAACCTCGCGCCGCATTACAGCCCGCCCAAAACTGTGCCGATCCCGGTGACCTTCAAGGAAGAGCCCGGCTGGAGCGCCGCGGTGCCGTCAGACGCGGTCGCCAAGGGCGAATGGTGGACGCTTTTCGGCGATCCCGTGCTCGATGCGCTCTGCGCCAAGGTCGAGGTGACCAACCAGACCGTCGCGCAGTACCGCGCTGCCTACCAGGCCGCGCGCGCGCTGACGCGTGAGCAGCGCGCGGCACTGTTCCCGCAGATCACCGCCAGCGCCAACGGGCAGCATTATGGAACCAACAAGGCGACCTCGGTCACCAACACCGGCGGCACGACCACCGCGACCAGCGGGGTCAGCAGCAACTTTTCGGCCGAGATCGGCGCCACCTGGGAGCCGGACCTGTGGGGCGCGCTCGGCAACGCGGTGAAGCAGGCGCGCGGGGCAGAGCAGGCGAACGCGGGCGATCTGGCCAACGCCACGCTCTCGGCGCGCGGCGAACTGGCGACCGATTACCTGCAGCTGCGCGGCACCGACGCGCAGCTCGATCTGCTCGCCGACACCACCAAGGCCTACGACCGCGCGCTGACGATCACGCGCAACAAGTACAATGCCGGTACCGTGTCGCGATCGGACGTCGAGCAGGCACAGACCGCGCTCAGCAATGCGCAGGCCGACCAGCGCGACTATAAGCGCCAGCGCGCGGTGCTCGAACACGCGGTCGCGGTGCTGGCGGGAGAAAACCCGTCGACTTTCTCGATCGCCCCGGCCGCCTGGGCTCCGATGGTTCCGGCGGTGCCCGCAGCGGTGCCCGCGAGCCTGCTGCAGCGGCGCCCGGACATCGCATCTGCCGAGCGCAGGGTGGCCGCGGCCAACGCCAACATCGGCATCCAGAAGGCCGCGTTCTTTCCCCAACTGTCGCTGAGCGCCAGCGACACCGCCTCCTCGGGCAGCGTGCGCAACCTGTTCAGCTCGCCGCTCAACGTGTGGTCGCTAGGGTTTTCGGTCGCGCAGTCGGTGTTCGATTTCGGCGCGAACGCGGCCAGGCTGAAGCAGGCCCGCGCCGAGTTCGACCAGGCCGCCGCGGTCTACCGCCAGACCGTGCTGACCGCTTTCCAGGGCGTCGAGGACAACCTCGCCGCGGTCGGCGCCTATGCCGACGAAGCGCGGCTGCGCGAGCAGGCGGCGAATTCGGCGAACAAGGCCGAGGCGATCGCGCGCAACCAGTACCTCGCAGGGACGGTCGATTATTCGACGGTGATCACCGCGCAGACCACCGCCTATTCGGCGCGGCAGTCGCGGATCCAGGCGGTCATCAGCCAGCAGACGACGGCTGTGGCGCTGATCCAGGCGATCGGCGGGACTTGGGACGGAGGCGCGAACCCGACGGCGCCGCCGGGTCCGCTGTCCAAACCGTAGTCACATCAACTCGGCCGCTGACGGGACACGATAACGCGGCTCCAACAACCCAAATCCGTCCATCCTGAGCTTGTCGAAGGATTGCTTTTCTTCGGAGCTGGGCGCGTTGGGTGCGGTGAAGGACAGCCCTTCGACAAGCTCAGCGAAGACGGGTTTGAGAGGTTGCCCTAAGTGCGAATCACCATTGCAGGACCGCGATCACCCCGCCGTCGACCTTGATGTCCGATCCCGAAACGTACGCGGCCGCAGGCGACACCAGGAATGCGGCGACCGTGGCGATTTCCTCGGAGGTGCCGTACCGGCCGAGCGGGGTCTTCTGCAACATCACGTCCATCTGCGGATGCGCCTTCTGCTCCTGGCGCCCCATCGAGGTGTCGATCAGGCCCGGCGAGATCGACATGATCCGCGCGCCCCGTGCGCCGAATGCGGTCGATTCGCGCTGCACCAGCAGCTGCACGCCGAGCTTGGAGACCATGTAGGCGTAGCCGGAATTGCCGTGGATCAGCGGCACGAGGCTCTCGGAAAAGCCGCCCGGCGGGATCGCCTTGATCGCCGCCTCGATCGCGGGATCCTTGGATTCGTATGCCGAGGACGAGGAGATCAGCACCGCGCAGCTGCCGGGCACCATCCGCGGGCGGATCAGCTCGACCAGCTTCACAGTGGCATCGTAATTCACCGCGAAGATCCGCTCCGCCTCGCCCATCGTCGGCGAGAGCCCGGCGGCATGGACCACCGCGCCGATCGGGCGATCACCCAGAAGCGCTTCCAGCTCGCCGATGAAACCGGGTGCCGAGACGTCCCCCGCGAGCACTTCAGTCGTCACACCCAGTTCGCGCAGCGGCGCGGCGACCGCCTCGGTCCGCTCGGCGCTGATATCGATGAGGATCAAGGGCCAGCCGGCGCGCGCGAGTTCGGCCGCGGTCGCCGAGCCCATGCCGCCGGCCGCGCCGGTGACGATGGCGACGTGCTTTTGATCGGACATGCTCAATTCTCCGTTTCGGCGAGAAGCCGGCGCGTGGCTTCGACGCATTTGCCCAGCCGCTCGCGTGGCCCCTTGCCGGCGAGCGCCTCGCTTCGCTGCGGCACCTCGATCGAAAAGAACCGGTCATGAGGCAGCGCGGCGACGATATCCCTGAGACCCAGTTCGCCTTCGCCCGGGATCATCCGCTCGTACATCGATTCCTCCATGTAGCTCGCGATGGTGGGCACGCGCGGCGCGTCGCAGATCTGGACGTAGCCGATCAGCGCGGGATCGAGCGCGGCGATGTCGGCCGCCGTCGCGCCCGAGCGGACGACGTGCATCGTGTCGATCAGCAGCTTGAAGTGCGGCAGGTTCACATGGCGCAGCACCGCGAGCGCGGTCGGCAGGTCGTTGACCACCAGCGGCGGTGACAGTTCGATGGTCAGTTCGACCCCGGCCTCTGCCGTCATCTCGGCAAGCACGGCGAACTGGTCGAAACTGCGCGCCAGATCGGAATCGAGGCTGACCGTGTTGACCCGCCGCACGCCCAGCTCGTGGAAGATCGCAAGATCACCCGCCAGGTCGCGAATGTCGGTGCCGGCGCGGACATTGAGTCCCTCACCCAGCGAGATCGACACGCCGCGATCGGTCATCACGGCGATCATCTCACGGCGCAGCGCCGGATCGTCCCGAAGCGAGAACGGCGGATAATCGGCGACGCCGCTCGGAAACGAGGTCAGCCCGGTCGATATTCCGGTGCAGCCCAGATCGGCGGCGAGATTGACCGTCTCGACCGGCGGCAGGCCGAACAGGCTGATTGCTTCGATGCCGATGCTCGCCAACGCGGTCTCTCCCGGCCCGCGCCTGTGCGGGTCCGGTGCGGAAATAGCCCCGCGCGGCGATCGCTCACAACAGCGCCAAGCGCGCCCGCCCGGCCCGGCTGACGATTTCCGGCCATATTGTCGGCACGCACTGCAAAGCCGGATGTCGTCCGAAACTTGTCCCGTCACTGGAAACCAATTCCGGCCTCGCTGCTTTCGCACGTGCAAAGGCCGATGCGCGCGGGGGCGACGCGCGGAGCCGGGTCGCTCGTTTCCGATCGCCCGGATGATGCCGGCTCGGGTCTTGCACGGCGCTAACGAAGGATACGCGACATCGGAACCGATCGGCAGCCACTGCCCTTTCCGCCGGCCGGACTGCTAGCCGGCGCGAGCCTGTTGCTCGATCTCGACGGAACGCTGCTGGAGCTGCTCGACCGGCCCGAACAGGTCGTGGCCGATGCCGGGCTTCGCGATCTCCTGCGTGCGCTCGACAAGCGGCTCGGCGGGCGGGTCGCGGTCATCAGCGGACGATCGATCGCGCAGATCGACGCGATCCTGGGAGACGTCGCGCTCGACCTGGCGGTGGCGGGCAGTCACGGGCTGGAGGAGCGCTGGCAGGGCGAGGTGGTGCGACCCGACCGGCCCGAAGCTCTCGACATCGCCACCGAACGGCTGCGCTCACTGGTCGAGTCGCGGCCCGGCGTGCTGCTCGAGGAAAAGGCGCTGGGCGTGGCGCTGCATTACCGGATGGACCCATCGGCGGAAGTCAGTGCCCGCGCACTCGCCCGCGCGCTTTCAGAGGAGTTCGACTTGCACCTTCAGCCCGGCAAAATGATGGTCGAACTGCACGTCGGCGGCGGTGACAAGGGCACTGCGGTCGCGCGCCTGATGACCCGGACGCCGTTTGCCGGCACCATACCGGTGTTCATCGGCGACGATCTGACCGACGAGCCCGCCTTCGCCGCCGCGCGGCATCTTGGCGGACACGGCATCCTGATCGGCAGCATCAGGCCCACCGCCGCCGAACACGCGCTCGCATCGCCCGCCGCGCTGCGCGCCTGGCTTGCAGGAGCCCTGGCATGACCGCGACGCTCGATCTGTGGCCGATCGGCAATTGCCAGGTTTCGGGGCTGGTCGACCGCGCCGGGCGCCTCGTCTGGGGCTGCGTGCCGCGAGTCGATGGCGATCCGACGTTCTGCTCGCTGCTAGACGACAATGCGCCGGGCGAGGAAGGCGCGCGCGGCTTCTGGGAAATCGATCTGGAGGACCGCGCCGAGACAACGCAGTCCTACATCCGCAACACGCCGATCCTGGTCACGCGCCACACCGACCAGCGCGGCAACGCGGTCGAGGTCATCGATTTCTGCCCGCGCTATCGCGACAACGGCCGGATGTACCGCCCGGTCGCGTTCGCGCGGATCGTGCGCCCGGTCCATGGCTCTCCGCGCATCCGCATGCGGCTGCGGCCCGCGCGCAATTGGGGCGCGCAGGACGCGCCGTGCACGCGCGGATCGAACCACGTCCGCTACCTGCTCGATGACATGGCGCTGCGGCTGACCACCGATGCCGCGGTCGGCTGGATCGAGAGCGAGCGCCTGTTCCGCGTCGAGCGCCCGCTGCATTTCTTCCTCGGCCCCGACGAAGGCTATTCCGGCGATCTGCGACTGGGCCTGGGCATGATGCTCGATCGCACTGTCGAGGAATGGCACGCGTGGGTGCGCGGGCTGGCCACCCCGCGCGAATGGCAGGAGCCGGTGATCCGCGCCGCGATCACTCTCAAGCTCTGCCAGCACGAGGAGACCGGGGCGATCGTCGCCGCGCTCACCACGTCGATCCCAGAGCACGCCGATTCGCAACGCAACTGGGACTATCGCTACTGCTGGATCCGCGATGCCTATTACACGGTGCAGGCGCTCAACCGGCTGGGCGCGCTCGACGTGCTCGAAGGCTATCTCGAATATCTGCGCAACATCGTCGAAAGCGCGCGCGGCGGGCATATCCAGCCGCTGTACGGAGTCGGCGGCGAGGCCAGCCTGCCCGAACACATCGCCGAAGGCCTCCCCGGCTATCGCGGGATGGGCCCGGTGCGCATCGGCAACCAGGCCGCCGAGCAGGTCCAGCATGACGCCTACGGCCAGATCATCCTCTCCTCGCTGCAGGCGTTCATCGACCAGCGATTGTACCGCGTGAGCGGGGTCGAGGATTTCGAGGCGCTCCAGGAGATCGGCGAGCGCGCCTATGCCGTGTTCGACAAGCCCGACGCGGGCTTGTGGGAGCTGCGCACCAAGAGCCACGTCCACACGTATTCGGCAGCGATGTGCTGGGCCGCGTGCGACCGGCTGGCCAACGCCGCGGAGGCGCTGAGCCTGCCCGAGCGCGTGACCTACTGGCGCACCCGCGCGGATCACTTGCGCGAGGCCATCGAGACCAGCGCGTGGCGCGAGGAGACTCGGCGCTTCTCGGCGACGTTCGACGGCGACGACCTCGATGCGAGCATTATCCAGCTGCTCGACTTGCGGTTCCTTCCGCCTGACGATTCGCGGTTCCGAAGCACTTTGGTGGCTGTAGAAGCCGGGCTGCGCCGTGGCAGCAACATGCTGCGCTATGCGACGGAGGACGATTTCGGATTACCCAGCACCGCATTCAACGTCTGCACGTTCTGGCTGATCGAGGCGCTGCAGGCGACCGGACGCACCGCCGATGCGCGCGCGCTGTTCGAGGAGATGCTGAGCCGGCGCACCGCGGCCGGCCTGCTGTCCGAGGACATCGATCCGGTGACGGGCGAATTGTGGGGCAACTACCCGCAGACCTATTCGCTGGTCGGCATCATCAACTGCGCGACGCTGCTGAGCGAGGCCTGGAGCGCGATTCGATGAGCAGGCTGACTGGTTTTATCGCATGAGCCGACTGATCGTGGTCTCGAACCGCGTCCAGCCGCCCAGCGAGGAAGGCGGCAGCAACCAGGGAGGGCTCGCCGTGGCCCTGTCCGCCGGGCTTCGCGAAAGCGCCGGCATCTGGTTCGGCTGGTCGGGCGACGAGACCAGCGAGTTCACCGGCTCGATCAACTTCGCCAAGGCGCAAGGCGTCACCACCGCGACGATCGACCTCGAACCGCAGGACATCGAGGAATACTACAACGGCTATGCCAACCGCACGCTGTGGCCGCTGTTCCACTACCGCGTCGACCTCGCCGAGTTCGAGCGCGGCTTTGCCGGCGGATACGAACGCGTCAACGCGCGGTTCGCGGACACGCTGCTGCCGCTGATCACCGCCGAAGACCTGATCTGGATCAACGACTATCACCTGATCCCGCTCGGCCGCGAGCTGCGCGCGCGCGGCTGCGCCAATCGCATCGGGTTCTTCCTGCACATCCCGTGGCCGCCGACGCAGCTGCTGCTCTCGCTGCCGAGCCACCGCGAGCTGGTCGAGACGCTGTTCGCGTACGACGTGGTCGGCTTCCAGACCGAGGCGTGGCGCGATTCGTTCGTCGAATATTGCACCACGCAGCTTGGCGCGCAGCTCGGCGAGGACGATGTGCTGCGCCACGGCGAGCATGCGATCCGTGCGATCGTCTGCCCGATCGGCATCGACACCACCGAGTTCGTCGCCGCGAGCACCAGCGAACCGGCGCTGAAGATGCACGAGGCGATGACCGTCAGCGCCGCCGGCCGCGCAATGATCGTCGGCGTCGACCGGCTCGACTATTCGAAGGGCCTGCCCGAGCGCTTTCTGGGCTACGAACGGTTCCTGAGCGCACGCCCCGACCTTCACGAGAAGGTCTTCCTGCTCCAGATCGCGCCGCCCTCGAGGGCAGACGTGCAGAGCTATCAGGAAATCCGCGCGGGGCTCGAAGCCTCGTCGGGCCACATCAACGGCGCGTTCGCCAGCGCCGAATGGGTGCCGATCCGCTACGTCAACAAGGGCTATCCGCGCGGTGTGCTCGCGGGCATCTACCGCGCCGCCAAAGTCGGACTGGTGACTCCGCTGCGCGACGGAATGAACCTCGTCGCCAAGGAATACATCGCGGCGCAGGATCCCGAGGATCCCGGCGTGCTGATCCTGTCGGAATTCGCCGGCGCCGCCGCGCAATTGCAGGAGGCGCTTCTGATCAATCCGTACAGCGCGGAGGACATCTCCGACGCGCTCGGCGAGGCGCTGGCGATGCCGAAGACGGAGCGCGTGCGCCGCTGGACGGCGCTGATGCAGAACGTGCGCGACGAAGACGTGATGTGGTGGCTGAGGAATTTCGTGACCGCGCTGGAGGGGGCGAAAGAGACGGTTTGATAGTGATGCCGGTTGTCCGTTCTTCCTGAGCGAAGTCGAAGGACCAGGGTCGAGCGAAGCCGAGAACCGATGCCGTTGCAGAGCCTCGGCTTCGCTCGGCCAAGGTTCCTCGACTTCGATCGGGACGAACGGTTGTTGTGGCCAATCTCGTGAGCAGTCGCTTTAACCGCACCCATGACCCTCGAAGGAAACCCGATCACGCCGCAAGGCCTCGCCGCATTGAAGGCGCGCTACGACCATCTGCTCGGCACCGAGCGCCCGGCGATCGTCGAGATCGTCAGCTGGGCGGCGGGCAACGGCGATCGCTCTGAGAACGGCGATTACCTTTACGGACGCAAGCGCATGCGCGAGATCGACCGCGAGCTCAACCATCTCGCGCGGCGGCTCAAAGCCGCGCGCGTGATCGATCCGGCAGCGCAGACGGACCCGTCGCGCGTCCGGTTCGGCGCCACCGTCACCATCGCCGACCAGGACGATGCGCAGCGCACGGTGACCCTTGTCGGCGATGACGAGCAGGACGCCGCCGCCGGCCGCATCGGCTGGTCGGCGCCGCTGGCCCATGCCTTACGCGGCGCTGCGGTAGGCGATGTGCGGACGGTGCGGCTGCCCGCAGGCGAGAAAATCTGGGAGATCGTGGCCATCTCCTACGCAAGATGACCTATCAATAATGTCAATCTGATTTGCATTTTTTGCGTTTGAGCCGCACTGCAATAACTAATAACTATGCTTAGTAAATTTGGCGATTCCAGCCTCATACAGTGGAGAGATTTATCATGAACAAGTTGGCCATCCTCGCCCTCCTATCCGTTGCCACGCCGCTGACCGCCTATGCGGCGAGCGATACGTCGACCGTCCGTTCGGAAGCCGATGCCTCGTCGAAAGCCACGGTCGGCAAGATGCTCTATTCCAGCAACGGCTATCGCCTCGCTCCGATCTACCGCGTCAACGCCGACGGCAACCCGCAGATCGTGCTCGACGGAAAGCTGGTGACGATCCCCGCCTCGACGCTGACCGACGTCAGCGGCAAGACCACCACGTCGCTGAGCAAGAAGGACATCGGCAAGCTGTAATCGGCTTTCGCACGAGATTTGAGATTCGCGAGAAGGCGGCAGGCAACTGCCGCCCTTTTCTGTTGGTCTTGCAATGTCTGCGGATGGTGAGATCGCGGGCGGCGAAGCATGATGCGGGCCGTTGCGATCGCCCGCGCATAGCGGCAGCCTCCACCCTGCTACTCACATCCCTACGCGTCGCCCTGGGCTTGACCCGGGATCCCGCTGCCTTTGCGGGGACGGCACGACGAGGAAACTCCGGCGAGGAAGCGGGACCCCGGCTCAAGGCCGGGGTGACGTTAAATGGAAGCCTGGAGTTATCCCGTAAGCCAGGGGATAAGCTCCAAATACCTTTCCCCCGTCGCCCCTGCGAAGGCAGGGGCCCATC
>CAJCHR010000251.1 GCA_903970225.1 Actinobacteria bacterium 21-64-8
CGAGGGCCCGCCAGGCCGCGGACGCCGCCGTCACCCAGGTCGGCGCCCAGCGACGCAGCGCCGAGGACGGGCTGCGGCGCAGCCGCGCCGAGCTGGCCGATCTGAGCCAGGAGCGCAGCACCGTCGCGGCGCAGTTGGCGGAGAGCGAGGAGCGCCTCGCCGCCGACGACGCCCGCATCGCCGAGCTCGCCGCCCTGCTCCCGGCGCTCGAATCGGCCGCCGCGGCCGAGGCCGAGCGGGCCCTGGCCGAGCGGGCCGCCCGCTCCCGGCTGGCGGAGCGGGTCGCGTCGGTCGGCGCGGCCCGGCGGGACCTCGAGCTGCGGGCCGCCGCCCACGAGCAGCGGCGGGTCCTGATCGCACGGGCAGACCGAAGACGGGATCGGCGCGGTCATTGGCCGTCCTCCGTGATCACGGTGATCGTGCCGCGCTCGGGCCAGTCGGGATCGTTGTCGACGCGCAGGATCTCGTTGGTGCCGACTTCCACCGCAGGGCCCATTGGCGTGTACGTGCTCAGCGCGGCGCGGCGGCGATAGGTGATCGATAGCACGCCCTTCACGCCGGGCACGTCGGCGACCGCTTGCTCAAGCCGCGCGCGATAGAGCGGCGTGCCGAAGGTGAAGTGGTCGGCGAAGAAGAAGCCGGTCGCGTCGGCATCGCGCGAAGTCGGCGCGAGCGCATCGAGCACGCGGCGCTCGACATCCTCGCGGCGCGCGTTGTCGTTGACGCAGACGGTGATCTTGATGTCGATCGACACGAACCGGGGCGGCTGAACCAATGCCTCGGTCCCCGCCATCCGGCGGCGTTCGATCAGCTCGGACAGTTCGAGCAAATGCGCTTCGCCGGGATCGAACCCGCCCTTCGGATCGGCAGCGAGGAACAGGCTGTGCCAGCTGCCCGTCCAGCGGAACCGCGCGCCGGAATCCTGCACCCAGTCGAGCTCGTCCGCCGCCGCGCGGTAGTCGGCGGGTGTCACCGCGCGGAGCGGATCGACTCGGAATGCCTGCGGGGCGAACCGGCGCACATGGGTGAAGCTCTCGGCGTCGGCGCCTTGCGACGAGGGCAGCGGATTGCGCGCCTCAGTGACGACGCCAGGCGCGGGAATCGCGCTGATCGCGTCAGCCGGGAGGTTTCCTGCAGCACCCGCGCCGGTGCGGAACACCGCGTCAAACACCGCGCCGGGCTCGGGCGGAAGGCCGAACGTGCCCTCACCGAAGCGAAGGGTGATCCCGCCGTCGCCGTCAGGCTCCCAATGGGTGGGCGTGCCGTCGCCGGCGAGGCTAACCGCTCGCCAGTTCTCCTGATCGGCGGTGTAGGAGGCATCGAGCGGTTCGGCATCGAGCAGCCAGCGCACATGGTTCCACTCGCGCGGTTGCGGCGCGACTTGCGTCAGCGCGACTTCGGGCTCGATCTGGCCGGGAAGCCATGCGAGCTGCCCGGTGCCGAGCGGGAGCCGTTGCACCGCCGCACCGTCGAGCCCCTCGCGCTCGATCGCGGCTAGCGCCCCCGGGGCGGTGGCGGGGACCGGTGCGACCGCGAACCGCCGCATGGCGCGCATGCCTTGCGTTGCGGGGAGGAGATTGCCGCCGACTTGCGTCAACGCGAGGTCGCGCTCGTGCGTGAGCGCATCGCTCGCGTCCCAGGCGATGCGGGTCAGTTTGGTGCCGGTGCCCGAGGGGAACAGCGGATCGAAGTCCGCGGCGACATCTGTCAGCGTCACCACCTGACGGATCGTTTCGCCGGGAAGGTCGGTCTGGATCAGGACGCGTGCGCCGGGGCTGAGCGCGAGGTCGTCGCCGACGAGCCAGGTCTGCGTCGCGCCGCGCGGCAGGCACTGCGTCGCCTGATCCCACCACCACGGCGCGATCGGCCAGTTGCTGCGCGGGTCGACCGTATAGCTCGCCGGTCCCAGCAGCCCTTCGCCCACCTCAAAGCCGATGCGCGTTCCGTCTGCGTCGATCCCGTCGACTCGGAAGCCGGATGGCACCGAAGTCGCGGTGACCGAGAGCAGCAGCTCGGTAACGGCCGACAGCGCCGGGGCCGGCTCGTAATCGACCAGCCGGGCCTGCGCGACCAGCGCTTGCCGGCTGACCGCGGTGGCGAACGTCAGGTCCGCCGCGTTGCGGTCCTGCTGGTAGCTCAATTCGTCCGCGAGCGCGCTCAGCGCCTCGGCGACGACGATGCCGAAATCGGCTTCCGAGCGCTCGACCCAGCCCGGATAGCGTAACGTCGCGTCTTCGAGCAGCAGGCGCCGGAAGCTGCCGAAATCCTTGGCGAGATAATCGAGCGTCGGAACCGGAACGTCGTCTGGCGGGCACGCATGCGGCGACGGCGCGCAGTCGAACGGGCTCGGGCAGAGCACCTTGAACGAGAACGCGGTGGTGCGGAAAAACGGGTCGATCAGGGGAGCATCGACCGTCAGCACGTATGTCGAGAAATCACCTTCGCCAAGCGGGGTCAGCGTCAGCAGCGGGCGGCCTTGCGGGTCGCTCGACCAGTCACCGGCGGCGAGCGGCGACAGGGCGACCGTGGGAACGAGATCGGAAGAGCA
>CAJCHR010000252.1 GCA_903970225.1 Actinobacteria bacterium 21-64-8
GGGGCCGCCGTCATCGTCGAACTCTTGAGCCGGCAGCACGAGGCCGCCGCCGAGATCGGGCGAAAAGTCACTCAGTTGCACCCGCGTTTTTCAGCGGCGTACAAGCCATATCTCGCGGCGCTCGGACATCTGAACGAGGAGCGCGAGGCGAATGTGGTGCATCGCCGCCTGTTGCAGCTCGAGCCCGATTTCAGCATTCGCAGCTTCCGAATGAGCGCACCGTTCGCGCGCCGCGAGCATCTGGATCATTACACGAACGGACTTACCCTGGCTGGGGTTCTCTGACGGACTGCGCGCTTTCGGCGCGACGGCGGCGCCGAACCTGGGCGGCGTCGTGCCCAAGCGGAATGGCAGCGGCGTTACCGGGTCGTACGGCAGTGCGGGCGTAGGCTGCCCACTCCTCTGAGCTCAACGCGTTCACACCGGTATCGCAGGCGAAATCGTTGAGTTTCTCGTCGGCGTAGGCGGAGCGGTGCAGCGGTTGGGCTTGGAATAGCGGGTAGTCGGCCTCGAAGCTGACCGGGGTGTCGGTGCGGGTGAGCCGGACGTTGGTGAACAGTGGTCCGAACCAGCGATCGGTCTCGACGATGCCTTCGAACAGATCGTAGCCGAGGCGGGGGAGGTTTGCGGGCGGACGGAGCAGCAAACTCCAGTCAGGCGCCGTGCGCGCGAGTAGCCCGGACCAGACCTGGACGACGCCGGGCTCGGGGAGAGCAGCGAGAAAAGGCGGTGCGTAGCCGCGGACGTCTGGGGGAGCGGCCTGATCGAATTGCTCCGAGAAGCCGGGAAATTGAGCCCGGCCTAGCGTGAACCAATCCCCGGCGCCGTCGAAGGTCCAGGCGACCTGTTCGCCGGTCCAGATCAGGCTGAAGCTCATGGGTGGGAATACATACCAGCCGAAGGCAGAGGCCGATGTGACGGCTTCGCAGAAGCGGAACGCGCGTGTCGGCAGTAATCCGCCGGCGGATCGGTCGGCGCGCTGAGGCGGACGGGCGGTATCGATGAGTTGGTGGAAGTGGGCCAGCTTTTCTGACGGTTGCGCGGTCATGAACAGCTCGGCCCCACGATGTTGCAAGTAACGGTAGTTGCTTGCCGGCGTTGTTACAACCGGCAAGCAACACCCTGAAACGGCTAGCCTGGTCCAGGCCAGCCGGTCAGCTCATCGTTTAGCGGAACAACGGGCCCTGGCCGCCGAGGCGCACGCGGCCGGCATCGGCGATCGAGGGGCGACGGAACGCCGGACCCTGACCACCGAGACGGACCCGGCCGGCATCGGCGATCGATGCGAGACGGAACGCCGGACCCTGGCCGCCGAGACGGACGCGACCGGCATCGGCGATCGACGGAAGGCGGAACGCCGGGCCCTGACCGCCGAGGCGAACGTTGCCGGCGTCCGTGATGGCAGCGTTACGGAAAGCGGGACCCTGTCCCCCTAGGCGGACCTGCCCGGCATCCTTGATGGCGGCGCAATTGGCGAGCGCGGGCAGGCGGAAGGTGACATCCGCGTCAAAACCACAGGAAGCACCATTCTGGGTTGTATTGCTCATGGGGTTTATCCTTTTCTGAGGTGGATCGGTAGGCGAGGATTTGTTCCGAGACAGAGATTGCCGTTTTGTTCTCTTTAAGTCCACTGTTTGTTCTCATCTCGGGAAAAGATTCTTCATGCTCGCTCGGACGCTGCCCAGGATCGCCGCACTACCCCTGCTGATCGCGCTGTTTGCGCTCAACGGGGTGACGGTCTCCACCCTTTACTGGGCGCAGTCGATGGCCGCGCTGGCCCGCCTTGATACCGGACCATCGGTATGGGCAAGCATGATGCCGAGCGCGACGTTGGCCGGCTATGCGCTGGGTGTCGCGACGCTGGCCGCGCTCGCCCGCGACATGACGACCGCCAACGGGCTCGGTCTGCATGCCCTCCTACTCGGCGTCGGCCTCGGCCTCGCCGCGGTCGCGCCATCGGCGCCGTTGATCACGCTCGCCTGTTTGATCGTGGGGATCGGCTGTTCGCTGACGCAGCGCGCGCTCGCCTGTGCCGCCAGCGCTGTGTCGGCCGTTCAACGTGGACCGGTGATCGGGTGCGTCATCGCAAGCGGGCTGGTCGGGATCATCGGCGCGCGGGCCTTGGTGCCGGCCGCATCGACGATGCTGGGGTGGCGCATGATGTTCATGTTGGATGCGGGGATGGTGTGCTGCTGCGGGATCGTGGCGGCGATCGCGGCGCAACGCGTGGATCGGCGTGGATGGGAGTTGGAGACGGCGCCGCTGCCGAACGCCCGCACATTATGGCAGCGCGAGCCGATCTTGCGCCGGGCTGCGCTGCAACAGGGGTTCGTGTTCGCGATGTTCAACTTCGGCTGGGCGGTGTTCCCTCGGCTCGTCGGCCATCAAGGAACGTCCGGCGCGGTGCTCATGGGCGTCGTCGCGTCGCTCGGTGCGGCAGCCGCGCTCGCGGCCGGGTGGGCGTGCAAGCGACGGCGCCCGGGCGAGGTGGCGAGCAGCGGCCTGTGTGCGGTCGTCATCGCCGGGATCGCCGCGGCCGTTGCAAACGGGACGGGGCCGTTGGGCTTTGCTGCCATGGCGCTCCTCGATATCGGCACGCAAACCTCACTGGTCGCCAATCAAGCGCAGGCGCAGACGTTGGCGACGTCACCGGCGATGCGGGGGAGGGTGGCCGCGATCGTCACCACGATCGGGTTCGCTGCTGGTGCGCTTGGGGCGGCCCTGGGCAACGCGCTCTTCTAATCGAAAAGCCGTCTTTTAACCGCCCGTTAAGACTTACGTCGTACCATCAGCTCTAGGAGCGACGTATTTCCGACGGTAGCCGACGCTGGTTCGACGGGCGATGAGTGGCCCGACTGGCTAGCATTGGTCATCACGTCGAACAGCGAGGCGGCACATGCGAGACATGCTGGCAGGAGGCATTCTGGTCACCCAAGATGCGGGTGTGCAGATCTCGAGTAAGACGTCCTACTCGCGCCGCCGCCAAACGGCCCGGGCGCGCATCGCGGTTCGCCCAACGTCGAAAGTGCCCTGCAGCGACGTGCAGCCGGGGCAGTTGGCCTCACCGCTGCTGAAGTTTGGCTTTCCCTCTCTCGCGATGCACTAACCGCTGATTTTCGTCAGCTTGCGATAGACGGTGCGATCGGACAGTGCGCCCTGTGTAAGCCCTGCGGCCGGTTTGCGCATGACGACGCTGCCTACTTCCTGCAGCATGATGGCGAACGGGCCGCGCTCCTGTAGTTCACGCTGCATATCCTGATACATCGCGACCCGTTTGCCGGGATCCAGCTCCCGCACTGCGGCCAAACTCTGGTCGGTCAACGCCTTGTCCTGCCAGTTGGTCTGCCAAGCGGTGGTCCGGTTCTTCGACGTGTCGGAGTTATCGGTGTTTTCGCAGAAAGTCTGGGCGTTGCTGTTGGGATCGAAGTAATCCGCGCCCCATAGCGCGACCGCAAGTTGATGCTGGCGGGCGCGGATGCGCGTGAGCACCTGGCGGCCTTCCCCGGCAAGCAGCGTCAACTTGATCCCGACCAGGCCCAATTGTGCCTGGAGCGCTTGGGCGATCTCGGCACGGGGCGAGCTCGACGCGTGGTCGAAGGTGAGTTCGAGCCCGTCGGCATAGCCCGCCTCGGCGAGAAGCGCCTTGGCCTTGGCCACATCGGCATGGAACGGATTGGTCTCGAGTGCGGCCGGGAAGCCGCTGGGCAGGAACGCCTGGTGGACCCGGAACGTGTCCTTGACCAGGTTCTGCTCGATGGCGCTGTAGTCGATCGCCCAGCGGATCGCCGCGCGAACCTGCGGCTTGGCAAGCGCGGGATGCCCGGTGTTCATCGAAATGTACATCAGGCTGGCCTTGGGCCGAGAGTCGACCGTCAGTGCCGGGTTGGCGCGGGCGATCGCCAGCTGTTCCGGCAGGAGGTCACGCGCCACATCGGCGTCGCCGCGCTGCAGTAGCAGGAGCTGCACGGACGGGTCGGCGACGTGACGGATGATGATCCGCTTGATCGGCAGCGGTTGCGGATAGTTCGGATTGGCGTCCAGCGCGACGAGCTCGCTGGCGCGCACCGTGCGCAAAACGTAAGCGCCCGACCCGGCGCTGTTGCCCTTCAACCACGCATTGCCGAGATCGCCGGCCTGTTCATGCTCGAGCGCCACCTTCTTCTCGACCACACCGCCCACGGCGGCGCTGAGACAGTAGAGCAGGAACGTCGGCGCCTGCTGTTCGGGAACGTCGATCTGCAGCGTCTGCGGATCGGTCGCGCGGATGCGTTGGGCGACGTTGTCCTTGTCGAAGCCGAGCTGGGCGATGATGAAGCCCGGCGCTTTGTTCAGGATCACCGCTCGCTGCAGGCTGAACGCCGCGTCGTCGGCCGTCACCGGGGCGCCGCTGGCGAACTTGCGGCCGGAGCGGATCTTGAACACCCAGCTCTTGCCGTCCGGGCTGGTGGTCCAGCTCTCGGCGAGCGTCGGCACGATCTTGGTCGGCTCGGTGTCATCGGGGGTGACGAGCTTCTCGTACACGTTGCCGGAGATCTCGGTGCCCGAGTATTCGAACGATTCCTGCGGATCGAGGCTGATGATGTCGTCGATCCGCTTGGCCATCACGATGGCGTCCTTCGGCGTATCGGCGAAGGCGCGGGCGTAGAGCAGCGGCGAGGCGGCGGCGGCCCCGAGCAGCGTGCGGCGGTCGATCATGCGGTCACTCCTCGTCGTCGAGGAAGAACTGGTCCGCCTCCTCATCATAGGAATACAGCTCGGCGAACCGGCCCCAGCTGATCACGGCGCGGAGCGTCTCGTCGGCATAGTCCGGCGACATAGTGTCCTCCAGCTCGTCGCGGAAGCGCACGGCGGAGGCGCGATGCCCGGGTCGGTCGTCGAGCACGCGGCGGATCTGGGCGGCGAGGGGCACGTTGGCGCGCAACGCGCTGGCGAAGATCTGCTTGCGGTCGTCGGTGTCGGCGTCGACGAAGGCACGGCCGCTATCGGTGATGCGCAGATCGCCTTCCTCGAGCACGCCCATGCCGAGGAGCTGCAATCCGTCGCCGATCGGCAGCAAGTCGTCCAACTCGAGCTGCAGCGGCCCGGCCAGCGCGGGTAGGTCGGCGCGGCCGTTATAGGGCGCTCCGGCGAGCACTTCGAGCAGGCCAGCGAACAGGTTCGACGAGACGGGATGAATGCGCACGGCTTCGGTAGCCGAGAGTGCGGTGGACGTCCGCGGTGCCGGACGCCGGGTCATGACGGCGTAGATGTCGTCGACGACCTTGCGGAACGCCGGGTCGAGCCGGTTGCGCGGATGTGGGAAGCGGACGCGCAATTCGGTCGCGACCCGGCCCGGGTTGCTGCTGAACACCAGGATGCGGTCGCACATCAGCACCGCCTCCTCGATGTTGTGCGTCACCATCAGGATCGATTTGATCGGCAGCTTGCCGTCGCTCCAGAGGTCGATGAGGTCGGTGCGCAGCGTCTCGGCCGTCAGCACGTCCAGCGCGGAGAACGGTTCGTCCATCAGCAGCAGGTCCGGATGCACGACCAGCGCGCGGGCGAGGCCGACGCGTTGCCGCATGCCGCCCGACAGCTCCTTCGGGTAGGCGCTCTCGTAGCCGCCGAGCCCGATCAGGTCGATCGCCTCGCCGGCGCGCCGGTCCCGCTCGGCGCGCGCCACGCCCTGTGCCTCCAGGCCGATCTCCACGTTCTCCTGCACCGTC
>CAJCHR010000253.1 GCA_903970225.1 Actinobacteria bacterium 21-64-8
CTGCTGGTTCCCGCCTGCATCGCCGCCGCCCCACTGTTCGCGGGGTCCAGGCGGCAGCATATAGCCAGCTCGGCGCTCGTGGCGTTGGCAGGCATCGGCAGCCAGGTCGCGCTGCAGCGCACCACCTTCATCAAGGGCGGCCGCGATGCAGCGCAAGCTCTGGCCGCCGCCGCACAGCCGCATCATGGCTGCATTTTCGTCTACGACGGCTATCCGGCGCTCTACATGCTGACCCATTCCTGCTTGCTGACGCGCTGGCCATTTCCCGGACATCTCGACAGCAGCAACGAGGCATCGATCAACGCGATCGGGGTTGATCCAGCGGTTGAATTGCGGCGGACCCTTGCCAGCCACCCCGAGGTCATCGTCGATACTTTCCCCGTCTATTACCTCGCCAACCAGACCAACAACGCGATATTGCAAGCCGTCCTCCGGCGTGATTACCGCCTCGTCGCACGGGTCAGGACGGGATCGGACCGTGACCGCATGGTCTATCGCCTGCGCGATACGCATGCTTTGCCCTATCGAGGAGCGACGCAACAAAGCGCAAGCAATCAACGCTAAGTCCGCTCGCCCCCGTCGGCGTCCGGTGCCGCGACGCGAAGCCGAGCCACACGTCGTCCGCGGAGGTCGGATTGGTCCGTAACACGCGGGACGAATGATCAAGTGCAGGGCAGCATTCTGGAGGAATGGCATTCAGCGGTGATAGAAGGCGTATCGCTCGGCACGCTGGTTGATTGATCTCGAAGCTCTGAAATATACGCCGACCAAACACCCCGCTCGGAAACAGGAGTTACCATGCGGTTGAAGCATGCCCTTGCAGTGTCCCTTCTCTGCTCGCTAGCGTGCCAGCCGGCGGCTGCGCGCGAGGCACCGCGCAAGCAGCCCAACATCCTCATCATCGTTGCCGACGACCTGGGCTTTTCAGACCTTGGGGCATTCGGCGGCGAGATCGACACGCCAAATCTCGACGCATTGGCCAAATCGGGATTGCGTCTCACCGGCTTCCACACCGAGGCAGCCTGCGCGCCAAGCCGGGCGATGCTGCTTACCGGCACTGACAGTCACCGCGCCGGCTTGGGCAACATGCCCGAATCGATGGCCCCCAACCAGACCGGCAAGCGCGGATATGAAGGCGCGCTGCGACCCGATACCGCGACGCTTGGCGAGCGGTTGGTGTCCGCGGGCTATCGCACGCTGTTTTCGGGCAAGTGGCATCTGGGCGTGCGGCCTGAGGAAGATCCACATGCGCGCGGGTTCCAGCACAGCTTCGCCATGCTCGATTGCTGCCACAACCATTTTGGCCTCGGCCTCTCTACCGATCGCAGCAAGATGTCCGCCTATTCGCGTGACGGCGTGACGGTGACCAGCCTGCCCAGGGACTTCTACTCCTCCGACTATTTCGCGGCAGCGTTGATCGACCAGCTGCGCACCACCCGCGCAGAGGCCGGCGGGGCAAAGCCGTTCTTCGCCTATCTGGCGTTCACCGCACCGCATGCGCCGCTGCAGGCTCCGCCCGAGGCGATTGCTAAGTACAAGGGGCGCTATGACGGGGGCTACGATATCTTGCGCAAGCAGCGGCTGGCGCGCGAGCGCGAGCTCGGATTGATCGATCCGTTGGTGCAGGCTCACCATGCGGTGGATACGGTCTCCTGGGACACGCTGACGCCCACACAAAAACAGACTTCGGCCCGCAAGATGGAGATCTATGCCGGGATGGTGGATCGGCTCGACCAGGCGGTGGGGAAAGTCATCACCGAGCTCAAGGCCGAAGGCGAGTTCGACAACACCGTCATCTTCTTTCTGTCGGACAACGGCGCGGAAGGCCGCGATCCACCGCCCAAGGCCGGCATCCCGGTGCCCGCGCTCGAGACGCTGGGAACCGCGCAAAGCTACGTCAACTACGGCCCCGGCTGGGCGCAAGCAGGCACTGCGCCGTTCTGGCGGTTCAAGACGTTCGCGAGCGAGGGCGGGATCCACACGCCTGCTTTCGTGACCGGTGCGCCGGTTGCGCATCCCGGCACGATCTCGGGTCGATACACCAATGTTCGTGATATCGTGCCGACCGTGCTCGACATCGCGCATGTGCCCCTCATTCGCGGCCCGTTCGAAGGCAGGACGGTGCAGCCGACCGAGGGGCTGAGCTGGAGCGGATTGCTGGCGAACGACGCGCGGGTCTATCCGCCGGACACGTCGATCGGCACCGAGCTGTTCGGTTCACGCTCGCTGCGTCAGGGCGATTGGAAGATCACCGACATCAGCGACGGGACCTGGCACCTGTTCAACGTTGCGCAGGACGCAGGCGAGACGCACGACCTGTCGGCGACGGAACCGGCGCGCAAGGCGGCGCTGGTCGCTGCCTGGAAGACATATGCAAGCCAGGTGGGCGTCGTGATGCCTGATCCTCCCACGCATCCCAATCCCCCGCGAGACCACGACTGACGGAAGCGCTAATACTTTCCGACATGTTCCGGCATCGGGAGAGAGGGCAAGCGCATGCTGGTCGTGCATGCGCGAGTTTAGTCCGCGACTGCGACTTCAAAGTGCGCTGTTGTGTTCTCCCGCACGTGCAACAGCGACACGTCTGGTGCGAGTTCGACCAGACGGAAGGGCTGGCCATGCGCAGGACGGCTGAACACCGCGAGGTCTGTGATGATCATGTCGACCACGTCCGCGCCGGTGAGCGGCAGCGAGCACGAAGGGATGAACTTGGGGCTGCCGTCCTTCGCGACATGCTCCATCAGCACCAGCACGCGGCGCACACCGGCGACGAGATCCATCGCGCCGCCCATGCCCTTGATCATCTTGCCGGGGATCATCCAGTTGGCGATGTCACCCCCTTCGCTGACTTCCATCGCGCCGAGCACCGTCAGGTCGATGTGTCCTCCGCGGATCATCCCGAAGCTGTCCGAGGACGAGAAGTAGCACGAGGTCGGCAGTTCGGTGATCGTCTGCTTTCCGGCGTTGATCAGGTCGGGATCCTCCTCGCCCTCGTAGGGATAGGGGCCGATCCCGAGCATGCCGTTCTCGGACTGCAGCGTCACCGTGATGCCTTCGGGCACGTTGTTGGCGACCAGCGTCGGGATGCCAATGCCAAGGTTGACGTAAAATCCGTCGCGCAGCTCGCGTGCGGCGCGCTGGGCCATCTGCTCGCGGGTCCAGCCCATCAGCGGGCTCCTTCTGCTGCGAGCGCGGCTTCGCGCGGGCGGGTGGTGCGAAACTCGATGTGCTCGGACGGGGCGCCTTGCACGATGCGCTTGGTGAACACGCCGGGCAGGTGAACCGCGTCGGGCGCGATCGTGCCGATCGGCACGATCTGCTCGGCCTCGACGATCGTCATGTGCGAAGCGGTCGCCATCGGCTGGTTGAAGTTGCGGGCGGTCTTGCGAAACTGGCCATTGCCCGCCTCGTCGACCCGCCAGGCCTTGACCAGCGACAGGTCAGCGAAGATCCCGTGCTCGAGCAGGTATGTCTGCCCCTTGAACTCGCGCAATTCCTTGCCTTCGGCAACCAGAGTCCCGACCCCGGTACGGGTGTAGAAGCCCGGAATTCCCGCGCCCCCTGCCCGGCACCGCTCGGCCAGCGTGCCTTGCGGGCAGAACTCGACTTCGAGCTCGCCGTCGAGGTACTGGCGCGCGAATTCCTTGTTCTCGCCGACGTAAGACGCGATCATCTTCTTGACCTGGCGCGTGCGCAGCAGCTTGCCGAGGCCGACACCGTCGATCCCCGCGTTGTTCGAGACGATCGTCAGGTCGCTCACGCCCGATGCTGCGATCGCATCGATCAGTCTCTCCGGGACGCCGCAGAGCCCGAAGCCGCCCACGCAGATCGTCATCCCATCGGTCAGGATATCACGCAGCGCCTCTTCGGCCGTTGCATAGATCGGTTTCATCGCTGCAATTTCCTTGTCTGAAGACCGGCTCAGGCCTTGACCGGCTCGAGCACCGACACGCAGCTGGTCACCGCGCCGCCGCCCATGTTGAAGCAGACGCCGAGCTCGGCGCCGTCGAGTTGCATATCGCCCGCGCGCCCGGTCAGCTGACGCGCAGCCAGCACATGCATCGAGACGCCAGTGGCCCCGACCGGATGCCCCTTGGCTTTGAGCCCGCCGGACAGGTTTACGGGCAGGCGGCCACCTCGCTCGGTCTGGCCTTCGCGCACGATCGCGCTTGCCTGCCCAGGTTCGGCGAGGCCCATCGCTTCGAGCGTCATCAGCTCGGCGATGGTGAAGCAATCGTGCACTTCGGCAAAATCGATGTCGTTGACCGTGATCCCGGCTGCGGCATAGGCCTTGCGGAACGCGCGCTGTGGACCCTCGAACGCGGCCAGGTCCTTGCGCGACAGTGGCAGCAGGTCGCTTACCTGCTCGACGGCGCGAAAACCCACCGCATGGCGATATTCGCCCACCCGGTCGCGCCGGGTGAGGACGATCGCGGCGGCGCCATCGGTGATCAGCGAGCAGTCGGTCACCTTGAGCGGCGGCGCAATCATCGGATTGCGATCCGAGACGGTCAGGCAGAAGTCGAGCTCGAGCGGCTTCTTCATGTGCGCCAGCGGATTGGCGAGCGCGTTGTGGTGGTTCTTGACCGCGATTCGCGCCATCGCATCGGTTGGGTCTCCGTAACGCTGACTATAGGCACGGGCGTAGCGCGCAAAGATCTCGGGGAACGAGACGCCGTTTTCCTCCCGCTGGTAGCTTGCCCCGCCAAGCGAACGTGTCACGGCTTCGGTGTCGAGGTGCGTCATCTTTTCCACCCCGACCACAAGTGCCACGTCGATCCGCCCGCTCGCGAGCGCGTCGAGCGCCGAATAGACTGCGGCGGCCCCCGAAGCGCAGGCGTTCTCGCACCGGATCGCGGGCTTGTATCGCAGCCCCTCGTCCGCGCCGAGGATCATCGACGAGCAGAAACCGTCCGCGACCATTCCCGAGTTGAAGTGGCCAAGCCAAACCGCGTCGACCGCATCTCCCCCGATCCCCGCATCGGCCAGAGCTTCGCGCGATGCCGCGACGATCAGCTCCTCGAGCGTCTCGGACAGGCGGCCGAAGCGCGTGTGCCCGGTGCCGACGATGATTGCGCCGGTTGCGGCAGTGCTGGGTCTGATCGTGCTCATGATTCTATCTCTCGTCAGAACAGGTTGTACTGCGCCGTGAACTGGATCCGATTGGTGATCCCGCTGTTACCATAGCCGAGTGCCTCGTTTGCCGGCGTCTGTCCGCGAAGCGCCAGCGATTCGCGGATGTATTCGAAACCGAAGCCGACTTGCGGCAACGGGCTCCAGATGAGGTTGGTATGGATCGAGGTCATGATGTCGGGAAAATTGACTGGCAGCGTTCCGTCGGGATCGCCGATTTTCTGGTAACCCAGAACGAAATTGGATCGTAGCGTGCTGGACCACACATGCCGGTACGACGCGACGAGGCCCCAGGAGAAGATCGATCGCAGCTTGCCGTCGATCCCCAGCACCGCACCGCTGCCCGGGTTGGCGTTGACCGCGCCGTTGGGCGCGACGCCGATCGCGAACGCTGCGTCCTGCGGTTCCATCAGATAGCGACCGATCCCCGGGCCGCCGTTGGCCTCGATAGTGAAGGTGTCCTTGCCCCAGGTCTTGATCTTGGCATCGATCTGTCCGCCGAACCCCCAGGTCGAGGCGTGTCCGCCATAGTAGAACGTCCCGTTGGGCCCGAGGAACGGCAGCGACGCACCGCCGGTGTCGAGGTTGATGTACCGCACCACGCCGGCCGCGGAGAGCCGGATCGGTCCGTTCGCATACGTATAGCGCGCGGTAAAATCCGGGACCTGGTTGAGCACGCGGGTACTGAGCGTCGAGCCGATCGGAAAGTTGGTGCTCTGGTCCGCGCCCAGGAAATCGGCATCAGGGTTCTCGATGCCGAGGGTCAACTGCGAGTGTCGGCCGAGCGGCATCTGGTAGCGGATCAGCGGCTGGCGGATGGCGTAGGAGTTGCCGACCGCGCCGGTCAGGTCGAGCGTCTCGGGCGATGCGTCGAGGTCAAAGAACACCGACCAGGTCTGGCCGAAGGTGAGCCGGCCGAGTGAAAGGTAGGCGTGGCGAAGCCGCGGCGCGACCGGATTCGTGATAAGGGCCGTGCCGCCGGTGCCGTAGAAGTCGACCTCGATGAACGAGCGCAGTGCCCCCCAGTCGGTCTGCGTTTCGCTGCCGACGTTGAAGCGAGTCTGGCGCGCGGTCATCATCAACTGGCCTCGGCGCCTTGCCTGCGAGGTGCCGTCGATCGGGATCGAGCTGGCGTCGGTCGGCACCGTGTTGAGGTTCGCGCCGGAAATGTCGTCGTAGGCATCGAACTTGACCATGCCGCCGAAGGTGAAGCGCGTGTTGATGCCGGGAATGGCGAAGCTCGCGCCTTTGCCTGCGGGCGTTGCCTTGCCGCTTTGCTCGGGATTGGTGCCGATCGTGCCTGGCGGCGGGTGCAGCAGTTCGGAGCTGGCGATGGAATCGTGCCCTGCGACAGGTTCGGGCACCGGCTGTCCGGACACGGTCGAGGTGGGAACGGCAGTCGAAGGCGCAGTCCCGACCGGGACCGCGGCATTATCGGCGCTGGCGAGCGCCGGGCGGCCGGCACGCTTCGCAGTATCCGGCACGGACGTCTGAGCGGCGAGTGCGGCGCGCTTGGCTTCACTCTCAGCCAGCCGGCGCTCGAGCGCCTGTTCGTTCGCCTGCATCGCCTCCTGCCGCTGCAGCATGGCTTCCTGTTGCTGCTGCATCGCCTTCATCGCCGCCGCCATCGCGGCGAGTTGCGACTTGATGTCCGTGCCATCATCGGCATGGGCGATCGCCGGGGTTAGCGTGACAGCGATAATGGCTGCCAGCGACCGGGCACCAATCGCGCGCGTCTTGTTCATGCTCATCTCTCCACCGGGTATTTGCGTTTTTCGCACGACAGCGACATCGCCGCGCCGAGCCTTGGCGGTCGTTGGTTCAGGAGGTGCTCTCGCGCATCGCGGCGCTCGTGCCCGCTTCGGGCACCAGGTCCGGTGCCGCGCCGAGGTCGCGGCCGCGCGTCTCGGGCAGGAAGGCAATGGCGATCAGGACGAAGACGTAGCCGCCGGTGCCCGCGATCGCGAGCGCGTCGCGCAGGGAAAGCAACCCGCCGGTCGAGCTGAGCAGGCCGACGATCGCGGGAAAGAACGCGCCGATCCCTCGGCCGAAGTTATAGGAAAAGCCCTGGCCCGAGGCGCGCACTGCGCTGGGAAACAGTTCGGTGAAATAGGGCCCGAGCGCGCTGTAGATACCGAAAGACACGAACCCGAGCGCCGCGTCCGCGACGAACAGCGCTTCGTTGCCGATCGGCAGATAGAGAAAGGCCGGGATCATGATGCCGTTGCCGATCGCGAACAGCAGGAAGATGAGCCGCCGACCGAGTGCATCGGACAAGTGCGCGGCCACGAGGAACCCGATGAACGAGCCGACCGTGAAGGCGAACATGTGATAGCCGACCATCACCGGCGTGAAGCCTCGTACGGTCTTGAGGAACGTCGGCAGCCACAGCGTCAGCGCATAGCCGCCCGCCTGGACGCCGAGCGCGAGGAGCGCGGTGAGGATGGTGATCTTGAGCACGCTGGGATGAAAGATCATCAGTGGGTTGACGTGGGCCGCGCCCTTTTCTGCGCGCGCGCGTTTGGCGGCCAGGAAGATCTCCGGATCCTTGACCTTGCGCAGGGCGATGAACACGAACACCGCAGGAACGACGCCGAGCCAGAACATCGCACGCCAGGCATGCTCGGGCGGGAGCAGCGAAAACAGGATCGACGACATGATCGCGGCGGCCGCATAGCCGACCGAGTAGGCGCTCTGCACGGTACCCACGGCCTTGCCCCGGAATTCAGGTCGGATGATCTCGCCGATCAGCACCGCGCCCGCTGCCCATTCGCCGCCGAAGCCGATGCCCGAAAGGACGCGCGCGACCAGGAGCTGCTCGTAGGAATTGGCAAAGCCGCACATGATCGTGAAGACCACGAACCACGCGATCGCCAGCTTCATCACCAGCACGCGGCCGAGACGATCGCACAACATGCCCGCGATCCAGCCGCCCAGTGCTGACGAGATCAGCGCCGAGGTGCCGAGCAGCCCGGCCTGTCCGCGAGTCATATGCCAGCTGGCGATCAGTACCGGGATCAGAAAGCTGTAGATTTGTGTATCGAGCGCATCGATCGCCCACCCCCCGAAGCAGGCGTAGAACGCCCGCGATTCCGATGGGTTGAGACTGCGGAACCAACTGAACATTCGAACCCTCTCCGCTTTTGGCCCGATCTGATCAGGCGCTTGTTTATTTGAATGTGACGCACGCTAATCGGTTGGAAACGCGGCCTTCATGGTGTCCGTTACCTGCCTGGCCCTGCCGAGCAGCAGGCTCTGGTCGGACCCGCAGATGAACACGGTGATCCCCAGTGCCAGCATCGATGGGACGGTGGCGGTGTCGGGCACGAACAGGCCGACGATGCGGTCATGGCGTCGGCCTGCCTCGGCGATCGCCGCCACCGCATCGGAGAGGCGCGGATCCTCGGTACCTGCGCAGCCGAGCGACAAGCCAAGATCGGCGGGGCCGATGAACAGGCAGTCGATCGCCTCGACCGCGGCGATCGCATCGAGGTTGTCGAGCGCGGACTTGTCCTCGATCTGGCACCAGATCATGCTCGAAGCGTCCGCGGACGCGCGGTATGCGGCGGCTGCGAACGCGCCGTAGTCTCCAGCACGGCCAGAGCCCGAAAAGCCGCGCTTGCCCCGGCCGTATTTCACCGCATCGGCAATCGACCGCGCGTCTTGGGCGGTCTTGACATGTGGAGCGACGATCCCGGCAGCGCCCATGTCGAGGCAGCTGTTGATGAAAGCAGGGTCGTGGCTGGGCACGCGGACCAGCGCATCGATCCCGGCGGCCCGCGCGGCACAGAGCGCCTTGTCCAGCGCCTCGACACCGAACGGCGCGTGTTCCGCGTCGAGCACCAGGAAGTCAAGGCCGGAACGCGCGAGCAGCTCGACGATCTGGCCCGACGTCGTCTTGACGAACGTGCCGCTCACCGGAGCGCCCGAGCGCAGCTTCTGCGCTAGAGTTACGGCCGGCGCGGATCCAACTTCTGACATGCCGCGATCCTCCTGATGGCTTCGGGCAACCCGATCGTGGAAGGTTCTCCCGCGCGCAGTGCGGAAGAACCTTGATTTGCAGCAGTCTCGCTATTCGGCTGCGAGGGGCAGTCCGTATCCGCCGCCGCCGGGAGTCTCGAGCAGGACCACGTCTCCGGGCTGCATCTTGAGCTTGCGCACGGAACTCACCGCCTCGTCATTGACGAGAAACCGCCCATGCGCCCCCGGCCCACCGCCACCGACGCCCTCGGGGCCTTCCTGGAGCCGGCTGGGAACGGCGTTGAGCCACCACGCTGCCTCGGTGTTCATGTGGAACTGGATCACCTGCCCGTCGCCGCCGGGCTCGCGCCCGACACCGCCAGAGCCCCGGCGCAACTCCTTGCGGTCGAACACGATCGGCATCGCCGCCTCCAGGATCTCCACCGGCACCGCCGCGACCCCGGTCGGATAGCAGGTCGCGCCCAGACCAGGCTTGCCGGCGCGCGCGCCCATGCCGCCCGAATAGTTGAACATCGCCGACGTGAAGGCTTCGCCCGAAGCACGCACGCCCTGGACTTGCATCGTCCAGACCGCGCCCGAACCCTCGGCCAGTACCCTCTCCGGAACGACCTGGTGCAGCGCCTTGAGGATCGGCATCGGCACGTACATGCCCACGACGTGACGCGCGTTGACCGGCGAGGGATAGGAGCAGTTGAGGATCGATCCTTCGGGTGCGTAAACCTGGATCGGCGCGAGGCTGCCGGTGTTGTTCGGCAGTTCGGGATTGAGCGACGAGCGGATCGCGAACGTCGAATAGGCGTGCGTATAATTCAGCACGACGTTGATACCGATGTCGGTCTGGTCGGAACTGCCGGTGAAATCGACGAGGATCGTGCCGCTCACGTTGTCGATGGTGACCGCGCTCTTGAGCGTTATGATCTTGTCGCCCGGTACGTCGAAGCTGCTTTCGCCGTGGAACGTGCCGGCAGGCAGCGCACGGATCGCGGTTCGCATGGCTTCTTCCGACCGCTCGATGATCGCGTCGGAGATCATCTCGATGTCTTCGTGACCATAACGGTCGCAAAGCGCGATCAGGTGGCTCGCGGCGGCCTGTCCGCTGGAGACCTGCGCAGCGAAGTCGCCGAACACCGCGTCGGGCGTGCGCACGTTGCGGCGGATGATATCGTGCAGCGTATGATTGGGCTCGCCCCGCTCATAGAACTTGAGCGGCGGGATCCACAGCCCCTCCTCATGCACGTCACGCGCGCCGGCGCCTATGCCGTAGCCGCCGATGTCTGTGTGGTGGATGGTCGAGCCGACATAGGCGATCAGCTTCTCGCCGCGGAAGATCGGCGTCAGGATGGTAATGTCGAAGAAGTGCCCCGCCGACATCCAGGGATCGTTGGTGATGATGATATCGCCGTCCTGGCACTTACCTTCGAACAGCTTGACGAGATGGCTCCCGGCGATTGCGAGCGAGTTGATGTGTCCGGGCGTGCCAGTGTTCGCCTGCGCCACCATGCGGCCGCGCTGGTCGAACAGCGCATAGGCCAGGTCACCCGCCTCACGCACGACCGGGCTGAAGGCGATGCGCTGCAGCGCCTTCGCGCGCTCCGTTACGATCCCGATGACGTTGGACCAGAGAATTTCGAGTTCGATGCTGTCGATCATGACGTCTGTTCCTCTCGTGTCACGCCTTGCGGGCGACGATGCAGCCGATCGAATTGATCGTTGCGATCCAGCCCGGGGGCACGGCGGTGGTGGTCTCGC
>CAJCHR010000254.1 GCA_903970225.1 Actinobacteria bacterium 21-64-8
AGTTCGGCAATGCGCCGGTCGATTTCGGCGACGATCGCATCGCATCGCGTGTTGATCGCCGCTGCATTCGGGACATCGGCAGCAATGCCGCCGAGAAAGCCATCAACGGCACGCGGCGCGGCTTGTGCCGGCGCGGCAGCGCTCACGGCAGTGCTGAGCAGCAAAGCACTGAGAACACGGTGACGCATGAATGTTATTCCTCCGCGATCGGAAACGGTTGCTCTACGTAAGATTAAGGCTGTCTGCAACATCGTCGTCCCGGAGTTGATCCGGTACCGCTGGGCTCCGGGCGCGAACCGTTGTCGACAGGGCCAGCGGTCCCGGATCCAGTCCGGATCGACGTATCGACGCGTCGCATTGTATTCCGCTCCTCGCCGGGCCAAGTCCTGACGATGTCACGCACCACCATCGGCTTGCCGAGCCGCCAGCAGATCCTCGATTTCATCGCCGCATCGCCGACTGCTGCGGGCAAGCGCGAAATCGCGCGCGAGTTCGGGTTGCAGGGGCACGAGAAAATCGCGCTCAAGGCGATGCTCAAGGACATGGCCGAGGAAGGGCTGATCGACGGCAAGAAGACCGCATTCCACCGCATGGGTGGCGTACCGCGCGTCACAGTGCTGCGGGTGATGGCGATCGAGGACGGCGAGGCGATCGCGATCCCCGATAGCTGGTCGCCCGACGATGGTGCGGTGCCGCCGCGGTTGCGATTGATCGAGAAGGGGCGCGGCACTGCGCTCAAGGTAAACGACCGCGTGCTCGCGCGCACCGAGGAAGCGGGGAAGGGCTGGATCGCGCACCCCATGAAGAAGCTGCCGACGTTCACCGAACAGATGATGGGCGTGGTGGAGATCGATGCCGCAGGCAAGGCGTGGCTCGCGCCGGTGGACAAGCGCGTGCGGCATTCCTCGCCGATCCAGGACCTTGGCAATGCGGAGAAGGGCAACCTCGTGCTCGCCGAGCCCGGCGGACGTTCGTTGCGCGCGGGGGTGAAGGTCACCGAAGTGCTCGGCGATCCGCTGGCGCCGCGCGCGTTCAGCCTGATCGCGATCCACAAGCACGGCATCCCGTTCGCGTTCGAACAGGAGACGCTGGAGGAGGCACAACTCGCGGCCAGGCTACCGCTGAGCGAGGACAAGCGCGAGGACTTGCGGCATCTGCCGATCGTCGCGATCGACCCCTCCGACGCGCGCGATCATGATGACGCGATCTGGGCCGAGCCCGATGGGGAAGGCGGCTTCCGGGCGCTGGTCGCGATCGCGGATGTCTCGTTCTATGTCCGCCCGGGCGGCTCGCTCGATCGTGAGGCGAGGAAACGCGCGAACTCGGTCTACTTCCCCGACCGGGTCGTGCCGATGCTGCCCGAAGTGCTCAGCGCGGATGTCTGCAGCCTGCGTGCCGGCGAGGACCGCGCGGCGATGGCATGCCATCTAACGATCGATCCCCGGGGCCGCGTCACGGGCTGGCGCTTCACGCGGGCGATCGTGCGCATCGCCGAGGTCATTGCGTATGAGGACGCACAAAGTCGGATCGACCAAGGCATCGCCGATGCGAACCTGACGAATCTGTGGGCAGCTTGGCGCGCACTCAATGCCGCTCGCTCGGAGCGCGATCCGCTCGCCCTGGAACTGCCCGAGCGCCGTGTCCGGCTGGACGAGAAGGGCCGCATTGCCGAGATCACCTTGCGCGAACACCTCGACGCGCATCGCGTGGTCGAGGATTTCATGATCGCCGCCAACGTCGCCGCGGCCAAGGCGCTCGAAAGCAAGGTCGCCCCGGTGGTATACCGGCTGCACGAGGCGCCGAGCCGCGAAAAGCTGGTCGCGTTCAAGGACTACCTTGCGACGTTCGATCGTAAGTTCTCGCTGGGACAGGTGGTCACGCCCGGGCTGTTCAACCGGATGATCAAGGACATCGTCGACGAAAGTGAGAAGGCGCTGATCATGGAAGCGGTGCTGCGCAGCCAGACCCAGGCCTATTACGGCCCGCGCAACGTCGGCCACTTCGGTCTCGCACTCGGATCCTACGCGCATTTCACCTCGCCGATCCGGCGTTATGCCGACTTGCTCGTGCATCGTTCGCTGGTCGATGCATACGGGCTCGAACAGCCCGCCCCCAGGTCGAACCTGCTCAAAACCTCGGGCCTGTCGGATCGCGACCGCGAAGACCTCGAACGCGTCAGCGATGCAATCAGCGCCGCCGAGCGCCGCGCGATGGAGGCCGAGCGCGATACCACCGACCGCTACATGGCCGCGTGGCTGTCCGGCCGCGTCGGCGAAGTGTTCGAGACGCGGCTGACCGGGGTGCAGAAATTTGGCCTGTTCGCGACGATTATCGGCCTTGGCGGGGACGGACTGGTCCCGGTCTCGGTGCTGGGCCCCGAGCGCTTTCATTATGACGAGAAAACGCAAATCCTCGCGGGCGAACAAACTGGCACGCGCTTCGCCAAGGGCGACCGGCTGCGGCTGCGCCTGGCTGAAGCCAACGCGTTGACGGGTGCGCTCAAGTTCGAGCCCGAGGAAGGCGGCGGTGCGCCGATCGAGCATCGTGGACGGCCGGGCGGGCCGAAGAAGAGTGTAGGGCATATCGCCGGAAAGCGTGGGCGGCCCTCGAACATCCGGCATCAGGGGCGCAAGAAGTAGGGGGTTAGCTCACCCGCTCGATCGCCTCGTCATCGAGCGAACCCGGGATCACGAATACCGGGCACGGCAATTGCCCCACCGCCGAAACCGCGAAGTGCGACACCAACGGCCCCGGTATTCCGTCCTTTGCCGCACCCAGGACCAGCGCGGAGACTTCGGGATGTTCGGACAGGTATTGTCGGATGACCTTCACGTCTTCGCCCATGCGGACCACGATAACCGGCATCTTGCCGCCTTCGGAGAGCAGTTTGCCCGCCGCGGCGGTCGCCAGCGTCTCGGCACGGGCGCGCGCCTCCTCCTCGATCGTAGCCTGGACACTGCCGAAGGCGCTGAACGGCTGCTGTGGGACGAGTGCGAGCAGGTGGACGACGCCGTCGGTCTTGGCCGCACGGCGCGACGCGAAACGCAGAGCGACGAGCGCCTCCGCGGTTTCGTCGACGATCGCCAGGTAGACGCGCATCGGCCTCACTCTTCCGCTTCATCGGCGATATCCGCCACATTGACAGTTCGCGCAAGGTTCTTGCCCTTGCGCCCCGATTTGGCCAGAGACGCAGGCATGCCGATCGACATCAAGATGCCCGCGCTCTCGCCCACGATGGAGCAGGGCAAGCTCAGCAAATGGCTGGTCAAGGAAGGCGACACGGTCCACTCGGGCGACATCCTCGCCGAGATCGAGACCGACAAGGCGACCATGGAATTCGAGGCGGTCGACGAAGGTACGATCACCTCGATCGCAATGGCCGAAGGAACCGATGGCGTTGCGGTAGGGACCGTGATCGCGACACTTTCGGGTGAGGGAGAGGAGGCCGGTGGAGCTTCCGAACAGGCCCTGCGCCAGCCTCTCGCGCAAACGGGAGGCGAGCAAGAAGTCGCCCCCGAACCGAAACGCTCTTCCCCTGTCGCGCCTGCGGGAGAGGTCGGGGAAGGACCTGCCACCTCTACGCCCACTCCCGAACCCGCAGCCAAATCGCCGCCTCCCCACAACGACAACCCCAACAAGGATTCCCGCGTGATCGCATCGCCGCTCGCCCGCCGCATTGCCGCCGACAAGGGCGTCGCGCTCGACGCGCTCAAGGGCACCGGCCCGCACGGCCGGA
>CAJCHR010000255.1 GCA_903970225.1 Actinobacteria bacterium 21-64-8
GGCGGCACCGGCAACGACACATACAATGTCGACAACGCCAGCGACGTCATCGTGGAGAACGCCGGTGAGGGCACCGACACGATCCTGAGCTCGCTCAGCTACCATGCGCCCGCCAACATCGAGAGCCTGACGTTAACGGGCAGCGCCAATATCGATGCCTGGGCGAATGACCAGGGCATGACGATCACCGGCAATGCCGGCACCAACCACCTGTACGGCGGTGCGGGCAACGACATCCTGGTCCACGGGACCGGAGTGGATACCATGGCTGGCGGCAAGGGAGATGACACGTACCGTATTGATAACGCGTCCGACGTGATCGTGGAGAATGCCAATGAGGGCAACGATCAGATTATGAGTTCGGTCAGCTATCATGCCCCGGCCAACGTCGAGAGCCTGACACTGGCCGGCACCGGCGATATCGACGCCTGGGCGAACGATCAGGGCATGACGATCGCCGGCAACGCCGGCGCCAATCACCTCTATGGCGGCGCGGGCAACGATGTTCTGAACGGCGGTGCCGGCGCGGATACGATGGCCGGCGGCCTCGGCAACGATGCCTATTACGTCGATAACGCCAGTGATGTCGTTACGGAAAATACCGGCGAAGGCAACGATCAGATCCTGAGCTCGGTCAGTTATCACGCGCCGGATAACATCGAGACGCTGACTCTGACCGGCGCGGCCAATATCGACGGGTGGGCGAACGATCAGGGCATGACGCTGACCGGAAACGCGGGCGCCAACAATTTGTATGGCGGCAATGGCAACGACACGCTGAACGGCGGGACCGGCGTGGATACCATGACCGGCGGCACCGGCGACGACAAATACTATGTCGACAACACCAGCGATGTCGTGGTCGAGAATGCTGGCGAGGGCAACGATCAGATCATGAGTTCGGTCAGCTACCATGCGCCGGACAATGTCGAGGCCCTGACCCTGACGGGCACTGCCGCTATCGATGCCTGGGCGAACGATCAGGGCATGACGCTAACCGGAAACGCCGGCACCAACCATCTGTACGGCGGCGCGGGCAACGACACGCTGACCGCCGGGATCGGAGTGGATACCATGACCGGCGGTGCGGGCGACGACTTCTACAATGTCGACAACGCTGGCGATGTGATCGTGGAAAATGCCAATGGCGGCAACGACCAGATCCTGAGCACGGTCAGCTACCACGTGTCGGCCAACATCGAGAGCCTGACTTTGACCGGCGCCGCTGCCGTTGACGCATGGGCTAACGACCAGGGCATGACTCTGATCGGGAACACACTCGCCAACCATCTGTATGGCGGTGCCGGCAATGACATCCTGAATGGTGGTGCGGGCGCGGACACGATGACCGGCGGTGCGGGCGACGATCTCTATTACGTCGACAGTACCGGTGATGTCGTCACCGAAGCCGCCAATGGTGGCAACGACACGGTCTCGAGCTCCATCAGCTACACGCTCGGTGCGAACGTCGAAAATCTCGTGCTTACCTCTGTTTACAGCATCAACGGCACCGGCAACGAGCTCGACAATGCAATTACCGGCAACGCCTACGCGAACGTGCTGAAAGGCTTGGCCGGTAACGACACCATCGACGGCGGCGCGGGCAACGATACGATCGATGGTGGTGCTGGCAATGACATGCTGCACGGCGGCGCCGGCCAGGACACATTCCTGTTCTCGAGCGGCGGCGGCACCGACGTCATCGACGATTTCACCGTCGGCGATGACAAGCTCGATACGTCCGCCTTCGTCAAAGCCGGCTACCACGCGACACTGACCGACAGCACCGCCGGCGTAACGATCAGCTTCACGACAGGCGACAGCATCGAGCTGCTGGGTGTTCACACCCAGGACCTGCATGTCACCACGGCGGGGGTGTACTACTGATTTGAGACACCGATCCGGCGCGGATTGACCGCGCCGGCCGCTTCGATTACCCGGACGAAATCCTTGGGGAGTAGCCGCCCGCGCGATCAGCGGGATGCACGTCAACAAACTTGGCTTCGGGCTCTTTTGCTCGGACCATGGCGTGCATGATTTCGGTTTGGCGAGACCATGGACCGCTGGCGCTTCGGGGGATCGGGGCGCCTGGGGTTCATGCGTTCACCTCCGATCCCGGGATACTCTCGATGCCCATCTGGCTTACATTTGCGCTGCTGATCGGCTCGGCCGTGGTGATCTATCTGTCGTGCGAGTTCTTCGTGAACGGCGTCGAATGGGCCGGGCACCGCCTGTCGATCGGCCAGACCGCGACCGGCACGATCCTCGCCGCCTTCGGGACCGCGCTGCCCGAGAGTATCGTCACCCTGGTGGCAACCGCGTTCGGCAAGAGCGACGCGCAGCGCGAACTCGGCGTCGGCGCGGCGCTAGGCGGACCTCTGGCGCTGTCGACGATCGCGTATGGCGTGGTCGGGCTCGCGCTGATCGCCAACCGCAAACGGCTCGGGCGGGTGGGACGCAACCCTTGCGTGGAGGTGGATGGTCGCCGGCTCAGCCATGACCAGCTGTGGTTCCTCGGCATCTTCGTGCTTAAGATCACGGCGGGCATGCTCGTGTTCGCGTGGAAGCCGTGGCTCGGGTTCGCATTTCTCGCGGCATATGGCGTCTATGTCTGGACCGAACTGCGCGGTGAAGCCGAGGAGAGCGAGGGTGAGATCGAACCGCTCAAGTTCCGGCCGAACGTTGCCCAACCGGCGCTGGCCTGGGCGCTGCTGCAAAGCGGCGTCGCACTGGGCGTGATATTCCTCGCCTCGCGGCTGTTCGTGGCGCAGCTCGATGCGATCGGTCCGTGGCTCGGGTTGTCACCGCAGCTCACGGCGTTGTTGCTGAGCCCGATCGCGACCGAATTGCCCGAAACGATGAACGCGCTGATCTGGGTGCGGCAAGGCAAGGAGCGGCTGGCGCTCGCCAACATCAGCGGCGCGATGATGATCCAGGCGACGGTGCCCACCGCGTTCGGCCTGTTCTTCACGCCGTGGCTGCTTGGCCGCGAGCTGCTGATCGCGGCGGTGGTGACGATGGCCGCGGTGATCATGCTGTATTGGCTGTTCCGCAAGGGCGCGGTCGGCTGCCGTCAGCTGGCGAATTCGGCGTGGCTCTACCTCGTCTTCATCGCCGCGATTCTGGTGCTGGGGTGAGGGGCTTCCGGCGCCTCACTCCTCGTTGCCCTGCCACGTGATCAGGTTCTGCTCGCGCGCCTGGAACACGCGGCTGGAGGCAGGCACGCTGTGCGTGAGCCAGACGTTGCCGCCGATTACCGATTTCTGCCCGATCGTCACCCGTCCGAGGATCGAGGCGCCCGCATAGAGCACCACGTCGTCCTCGATGATCGGGTGGCGGGGCACGGCCTTGACCAGCGCGCCCGATTCGTCGGTCGGGAAGTTCTTCGCGCCCAGCGTGACGCCCTGATAGATCCGCACCCGCGCACCGATGATCGCGGTCTCACCGATCACCACGCCGGTACCGTGATCGATAAAGAAGCTCGGCCCGATCTGCGCGCCGGGGTGAATGTCGATGCCGGTGCGGCCGTGCGAGATCTCCGAGATGATCCGCGCCACCAGGGGCGCGCCCAGGTTGCGCAGCGCGTGCGCCAGCCGGTGATGGATGATCGCCAGCAGCCCGGGGTAGCAGATCAGCACTTCATCGAAGCTGCGCGCCGAGGGATCGCCGCGATAGGCGGCCTCGACATCGGTATCGAGCAGCGAGCGGATGCCCGGCAGCATCTGCGCGAACGCGGTGACGATCTCGGAGGCGTTTGCATCGATCGCCTCAGGGCCTCCCGAATCCTGCGAATACGTCAGCTCGAGCCGTAGCTGCGCATGCAGCCGGCTCAGCGCAAGTTGCAGCGTCTGGCGGACGAACGCGTCCTCGTTGTGAAGGCGGACATGATCGGGCCCGAGCCGCAGCGGGAACAGCACGCCGCAAAGCTCGTCGGTAACGCGCGACAGCCGCAGGCGCGAGGGGAAACCCTCGGAGCCGTATTCGGCATGATCGGCCACGTCCGCACGCCAGTTGCGCCGGATCTCGCCAAGTTCGGCAACGATATCATCGACTTGCCAAAAGTCGCCCGAGCCATCGATTTCCATGACGCGATGCGGACGCGCGGCGTCGGGATCGGCGCTCCTGTTGAGGGCTTCAGCCACGCAAGGCAATCCGCGGCAGCAGCGGCATCTGTGTCATCGCGATGCACGCTTGCCGAAGCGGCCTTTGCACGGTCGTGTTCCAGGGCATTCGAAGCTGTTCCTCAATGTCGCCGACCGCTCGCCTTGGAAACTCAATCCTAGGAGTAGACTATATTTGTCAACGGGCTTTTGCTTTCCCGGTTGACGGCACTTTTCCATTGCGCCTGCATCTTGGGAGCGTTTGCGCCGATGCAAGTGGAACTTCGCGATGCCGCGCGGGTTGCTGGACCATTCACTTGAGGGAGTGCCCGCGATGCTTGCGCTGATTCTGATCGTCATTCTGGTCGTGGTTCTGTTCGGTGGCGCCAGCGGCCGGTTCAACGGCTATGGCTATGGCTACGGGCACGGCGGCATGGGCATTGTCGGGATCATCCTGATCGTCGTGTTCGTGCTCTGGCTGCTCGGCAGGTTGTGATTTGGCTCCTCCTCCGTCCGTCTATCGGATGGGGAGGACCTTGCCGCTCAGCGCGGCCCGATCACTGTCCGCGAAGCCGAGTTCCAGCGTGCGCTGGCGGATCAGCGATTCGGGCTGATTGCGGCGGATCCAGTCGATCATCGTCTCGCGGATCTCACAGCGCAGATC
>CAJCHR010000256.1 GCA_903970225.1 Actinobacteria bacterium 21-64-8
CGGCGCGGCGGCAATGCGGCCCAAAGCGCTCCGAGAAGCAGCACCATCGCGCCGCCGGCCAGCGCGTAGATCGTACGCCACGAGCCCAGGCCCGACACGAAGCTCGACACCGGGCGCGCGAGCATGATGCCCAGCATCACGCCGCTCACCAGCCGCCCGTGCGCAGTTCCGCGTTTCTGTTCGGGCGTGAGATGGCTGACATAAGGCAATACGACCTGCACGGCCGATGCGGCCAGGCCCATGCCGAAGGCGGTCGCAAGGAACAGCAGCGGCCGCGAGATCGATCCGATCGCCAGCAGGCACAGCGCCTCGAGACCGACGAGGATCAGGATAAGCCGCCGGTTCTCGAGCAGATCGCCGAGCGGAACGACGAGCAGCAGTCCGGTGCCGTAGCCGAGCAGTGGCAGCGTCACGATCAGTCCCGCGCTCTTGCGCGGCAGGCCGAGCGCGGCGCTGATGATGCCGGTCAGCGGCTGCCCGTAATAGACGTTGGCGATGAGCATGCCGCAGGCCACGGCAAGCAGCCAAAGGCGCCAAGACGATAGCGTTGCTGGCTCACGAGGCGCGGAAATGGGGGCGGTAGCAACCGTCATGACACCGCTCAGAGCAATTCGAACAGGTTGTAGACGGGGCCGTCTTCGAACCGGTGGCCGAGGCCGACGGCGAGAATGCCGTTGAGCCATGCGTACTTGTCCGAAGCGGTCTCGAACATCGGATTGATGCGGAAGTAGTAGCTCGCAGGATCGACCGCCTCGCCTTTCTCGATACGCGCAATCACGTCCGCCGGTCCCCGCCGGATGCCGCGGTACGTCACCGCGATCAGCGCGCCATCATCGGTCTGCAGGTTCAGGCGCACGTCGAGCAACGTGGAACCGTCGCTGCGCACCGACTGCCAGTCGCTGCCGCCGTCGAGCACCGTGCCCGAGAGCCGCTCCCCTTCGAACCGGCCGCCATAGACCACGCCGATCCGTCGATAAGTGCTGGGCGTCTCACCAACGAGGATCAGCGGCCGGACATCGAGTTTGAGCGTGAACAACGGCTGCGTGCCCACGTTGGCGAGCGCACCGGTGATGCGGTTCTTGAGAGGATCGGACACGGTGCGCTCCCGTTGCTGGAAATCGATACGGAGAAGATAGGATCTGGCGCGCGGCAGAAAATGAGGCCGCGAAGCGGAACAATCCGGAACGCCAAGTCCGTAATCGCGCCCGAACCGGCACGCTCACTTCACCCAGGGATTGTCGAGAACGATCAGCCAGGCGCCGTCGGCCTGCCGGCGCAGGACGTCCGCCGTGCACCCGAGGACGGGCGCGCCCTTGCCGGTGTTCACAGTATAATTCGAAAGGTGAAGCGCGATGTCGCCGGCCTCGATGATCTCGTGGCTGTCGAACGCCATGTCGAGACCGGCGGCGCCTTCGATGAACGCCTGGATCGCGAACGTACCTGATTTGGCGACGCCGGGACTGAGCACCACCGTCGCGCCAGGATCGTAACATCGAAGTGCCGCGTCAAAGTCCTTGCGCTGCCTCGCGGCGATCAGTGCATCGATGGTGTTCTGCGGCCTGAGCATGGCTTGTGTCCCGGAATTTCGATCGCCGGGATGGAACGCGGGTGGCTACAGGTCTTGAACGATCCGGGCATGACCTCACGTCCGCGTCAGGACGGATCCGCCATCAGATAGCGCACCATGTAGTCGATGAAGACCTTCAGCTTGGGCGACTGCTGCCGGCTCGCGGGCCAGAGCAGCTGGAGCGTGCCCAGGCTTCGAAGGTAGGTGTCGAGCACCGGCCGCAAGGTCCCATCGGCCAGCTGACGGCGTACGGTGAACGTCGGCGTGTACATCAAGCCCAGCCCGCGCTCGGCGAACTGGATCAGGGGCTCCATCGTATTGGCGACCATCGCCACCGGAAGCTCGATGTCGAGCGCGCGCCCGTCACGGGTGAACGCCCAGCGTTCGAGCTTTCCGCTCGCCGACCAGCGGTGGTGAAGGCAGGCGTGCGACGCGAGATCCTCAGGAACCTGCGGAACGCCCTGCCGCTCCAGGTACGAAGGCGAGCTGACGATCACATAGCCGTACGTGCCCAGTTGCCGCGTCTTAAGGCGGGAATCCGCGACTTGTCCGGTGCGGACGACCACATCGAGGCCCTCCTCGATCACATCGACGAGGCGATCGGTGAAGTCCAGCTCCAGGTCGACCTCGGGAAAAGCTCGCGCGAAACCCGCGAGCGAGGGCACCATCAGCATGCCGATCAGCGGCAGGCTGACCCTGAGCTTCCCCCTCGGCGCCGCGCTCGATTGCGCGAGCTCGAGCTCGGCCGCTTCAAGCTCGCCGAAGATCGCCTGGCATCGCCTGAGGAACAATTCCCCTTCGGCGGTGAGCGTGATGCGGCGCGTGCTGCGGTGGAACAGCCTCACCCCGAGCCGGTCTTCCAGCCGCGCGACCGCCTTGCCGACGGCGGAGGCGGAAATCCCGAGGTCTCGGCCCGCGGCCGTGAAACTGCGGCTCTCCGCGGCATGGATGAAGGCGTTCAGCGGTGCGAGTCTGTCCATCAGCGGGCCAAGAACAAGTGAGGCGGCGTCCTTGCCGGCTCATCGCAGCTCGTCTTGCACATTTTGATCACGGCTCGAAGCGCCATGGCATCTCGACTTGGTGCAAGATTACATGGCGCGCAGAAGCCCCATGAAGCTGCTGATCTTTGCGAGAGTGCGCCCCAGATCCGCGTCGCGATTGGCTTCGATGCAGCAGCCCGACGTGAACGTGATGATCATCTCGCGCAGATCCTCGATCGGGATGCGTGGGTTTTCGGCGACGATATTGGCTTCGAGCGCGGCCGCCTGCTCCAGGCGCGCAAGCTCCAGAATTGCGCGCGCGCCGTCGGGGACGATCTCGAGCTCGCGCATCGTGTTGACCACGAAGCAGCCGCGCCGATCGGTGAGGCTGGGCGCCGTCTCCAGCGCAAGCTGGATGTTGTCCCACCCCAGCGGCTCGCGCGCCAGGATATGCCGGCCCTTCCAGCCGCTCACGTAGAACCGAAGGCATTCGACGAACAGTTCGTCGATGCTCCGGAATTCCGCGTAGAGGCCGGAGCGGTTGACGCCGGTCGCCGCTTCGAGATCGGGAAGCCTCGTCCGGCCATATCCGAGTGCCCAGAAAACCGGGAATGCCTTTTCGAGCACGCCTTCGCGGGTGAACTTTCTCGGACGGCCTGCACCCGAAGGTGCGTGATGTGCTGACGTCGCCAAAGCCTGAGCCATGCCGGAGGATCTACGCCAGCCGCGCTTGAATGGCTACCGATTGCGGAGTGAACCGTCCGCAGCAAGCGGCGGCAGTTTCGCGGCTTCGGCTGCACCCCGACCTCGTTTCCGGCCATGACGTTGACGGAATCCGCCACAGTAGAACGATCCCGCCACGAAGTGTCCGGCCAAGCCCTGGTCCGCTCGCTTTCCGGTCCATCGATGATGCATGCGTACTGCAGTCGTCTCGGCGGTCGCGCCACAGACTCAGATGGACCCTGCCAATGCCCACACCATCTCACCCAGTCGGGGATCGACGAGGCGGCGAATGCCGGCGCTGACGATCAACGGAAGCATCCGCGACGTCGCGGTTCCGGACGACATGCCGCTGCTCTGGGTGCTGCGCGATGTGATTGGCCTGACGGGCACGAAGTTCGGATGTGGTATCGCGCAATGCGGGGCCTGCACCGTCCATCTCGACGGAGTGCCGGTGCGGTCGTGCCAACTGCCGATCGGAACGATCGGCGGCCGCGCGGTGACCACGATCGAGGCAATCGGAGACACGACGACTGGTCGGAAAGTCCAGCAGGCCTGGCTCGAGGCCGAGGTCGTCCAGTGTGGCTATTGCCAGTCCGGTCAGATCATGTCGGCAAGCGCGTTGCTCGCGGCGACCCCTGTCCCGACCGACGCCGATATAGACGCCGCGATGGCGGGCAACATCTGCCGCTGCGGGACGTATGTGCGCATCCGCGAGGCGATCAAGAATGCTGCGCGTGCCTGACCCCGTGGGCGGCTCTGCGGTGACGCCCCAGGGCGCGGCTGCTCCGAAGCTGTCGCGAAGATCGATGCTGCAAGGTGCGGGTGCCGTCGCGACCGGCCTCATCCTCGGCGTGGGGTTCCCGGCCGAGCACACCCGCGCGACCACGATCGGAGAGGATGCCAGCGGCGCCCGGTTCAACGCCTTCGTCCACATCGCGCCCGACGACAGCGTCACCCTGACGATGCCCGCGGTGGAGATGGGACAGGGCGCCTACACCTCCACGACGCTGATGCTGGCCGAGGAACTCGACCTCGCGCTCGATCGCATCGTTCTACAGCATGCGCCGGTGGATCAGAAAGATTATGGCAACCCGATCCAGGTGATCCAGATCACCGGCGGCTCGACCACCACGCGCGGCTGGTATCCGCTGCTGCGTAAGGCCGGTGCGACGGCGCGGGCCATGCTCGTGTCGGCGGCGGCCTCCGGCTGGGGCGTTGCGCCAGGCAGCTTGCGGACCGAAGATGGTACCGTGTTTCACGATCCGAGCGGCCGGTCGGTGCGTTATGGCGCGCTCGCGCGGCGCGCGGCCATGCAGCCGGTCCCGACCGAGGTGCCCCTCAAGAGTCCAGCCGACTTTCGCTTGATGGGAAAATCCATCCCGAGGCTCGACCAGGCCGACAAGGTCAACGGCAAGCTGCAGTTCGGCATAGATGTGATGCTGCCGGGGATGCGCTTCGCGACGCTGGCCGCCAGTCCGACGTTCGGCGGCCGCGTCGCGCATGTCGACGACAGTCAGGCGAAGCTGGTTCCGGGCGTTCGCCAGATCATCGTTCTCGACGATCTGGTCGCGGTGGTGGGCGATCACATGTGGGCCGCCAAGCAGGGCCTCGACGCACTCGCGATCAAATGGGACTGCGGCGTCAACGCTGCGGTCACGCAGGCGCAACTCTGGACCGAACTCGAACGCGCTTCGCAGCAAACCGGCATCGTCGCGAAGCGGGTCGGCGATGCGGCGCGCCAGATGAGCGGCGATGGGCTTTTCGAAGCCAGCTACGAGCTGCCTTACCTCGCGCATGCCGCGATGGAGCCGATGAACTGTACGGCCCATGTGCGCGCCGATTCCTGCGAGATCTGGGTCGGCACGCAGGCGCCCGGAAAGGCGCAGGACATCGCCGCGAAAGAGGCCGGTCTGAGGCCCGATCAGGTCACGCTGCACAATTTCCTGATCGGAGGCGGCTTCGGGCGACGGCTGGAGGTGGACGGCATCGCCAAGGCGGTGCGCATCGCCCGCCATGTCGACGGGCCGGTCAAGGTGGTGTGGACGCGCGAGGAGGATATCCAGCAGGAAGCGTATCGCCCGCTTTATCGCGACAGGCTCTGGGCGAAGGTCGACTCGGGACGCGTGACCGCGTGGCACCACCGCGCCACCGGCGCCGCGATCATCGCGCGCTATGTCCCGCCCGGCTTCAGGGACGGCATCGACCCCGACGCGGTCGATGGCGCGGTCGCGCCGCCTTATGACTTCACCAACCTGCTCGTCGAATACGTCCGGCACGAGACCCCGCAAGTGCCGACCGGGTTCTGGCGCGGGGTCGGCCCGAACAGCAACGTATTCGCAGTCGAGTGCTTCCTCGACAGGATCGCGCACGAGACCGGCGCCGATCCGGTGGCCCTGCGCCGCGGGATGCTGAGCAACAACCCGCGTGCACGCGCCGTGCTCGACCTTGCCGCCGAGAAGGCCGGGTGGACCAGCGCGCCGGCTGCGCCCGCGCAAGGCGATCGCACAGGTCGCGGGGTCGCGCTCCTTTCGGCGTTCGGCTCGTTCCTCGCCTGCGTGGCCGATGTCGCGATTGCGGACGAAGGTGACGTGTATGTCACCCGCGTCGTCACGGCGGTCGATGTCGGCGTGATCGTCAGCCCCAAGGGTCTCGAGGCGCAAGTCCAGGGCGGGACGGTGTTCGGGCTCAGCGCCGTTCTCCACGGCGACGTCACGATCGACGGGGGACGTGTCCAGCAGAGCAACTTCCATGATTACCGCGTGCTGCGTATCGACGAGATGCCCGCGATCGAAACCCATTTCGTCCAGAGCAGCGAAGCGCCGGGCGGGATCGGCGAGCCGGGCACCGTGGTCGTGCAGCCCGCCGTGGCAAACGCGGTCTATGCCGCGACCGGTGTGCAGCTGACGCGCATGCCGATCAATCGCGCGCTGCTGGCGAAAACGCCGGCATGACGATCCGGCGCGTGATCCTGACGATCCTGGCGATCGGCACCGCGCTGGGAACCGCCGTGGTCGCGGTGATCGCC
>CAJCHR010000257.1 GCA_903970225.1 Actinobacteria bacterium 21-64-8
GCCCCTCATCCCTTCAGCGCGTTCTCGCATCTGCCGCCGGTGCAGCTTTGCGCCAGCTTCGCATCGAGCCGGGCCAGCACCGCCGCGCCGCCGTGGGCCTTGCTCCAGGTCTTGAGCGCCTCGGCCCATTTCGCCGATTTCTTGCGCGTGCGTTCGGCATAGCCGGCGCCGTTCTTGCCGAGCGCGTCGATCACCATGCCGGCCGACTGCTCGACCGCGGCCTTGTCACCCGGAGTCAGGCGCAGGACGCCTTGCGAGTACAGGATCGCCCACTGGATGCGTGTCGCCGGGCCTTGCGCGGTTTCCGCAGCCTTCCTGTACCAGCCGATCGCGGCGGCATTGTCCTTGTCTTCCTCGGCAAGGCTCGCGAGATCGACCATGTAGTAATAGGGCGCGATCGAGCGGGAAAGTTCGGACTCCCATAGCCGCCGCGCGCCGGGCCGATCGCCCGCGTCATCGAGCAGTTGCCCCGCATCGGATATGATCGCCTGGCGTGCCTGCGGATCGGTCGCGCTCTTGTCGGCCGATGCGACTCGCGCGCGGACTTTGGCGAGCACTGCGGGAGGAACCTTCCCGCCATTCGCGGCCTTGCCGATCGTGATATCGGCGTTGACGGTCGTCAGACGATCGCCGGGCGACACCGTGGGATCGGCCGCGAGCCGGTCCTGCGCGGCGATGAGACTCGCGCTCATCGTCTTGCGCGCAGCCGGATCCTTGAGCGCGACGACCAGCGACGCTGCGCCGCCGCTTAGTTCCTGGCGGTTCGCCTTGACCTCGTCGTAGCTGGCGAGGATCGCGGGCAGCACGCTCGTCACCTGCTGCTGCTGCGCGGGGGTGAGCACGGGCTTCTCGCCATCGACGCCGACGATCAGCGTCACCAGCGTCAGATGCCGCCGCACCGCCGCGTTTGGCGCGGCCGCCGCGAGCTTGCCCAGGAACGCGCTGGTCTTCTTCGGATCGTCGAAGTGCTTGGGATCGTCGAACCAGTCGAAGCTCTCGAGCAGCCGCCAGTCATCGGCCGACAGCGAGGCCGGATTGTCGGCGCGGCGCAGCAGGTCCTCGCTGGTGGTCGTGCGTGTGGCGGTGACCTTGAGCACTTCGGCGAGTTGCGGCGCGGCCGAGCTGCCCGACAGCCGCGTCACTTCGGTATGGTCCGGGCGCAGGATGATCACCGTGGGATAGCCGGCGATACCGAACTTCTCGCCCCACAGCTGCGCATCCTTGGCATCGCCGTCGAGATGGACCGGGATGAAATTCTTCGTCTCGGCGATGAAGCCGGCGTCCTTGAACAGCGTCTGCTTCATCTGGTTGCACGGCGGGCACCACTTCGCGCCCCAATAGAGCAGCACCGGCTTGTTCTGCTCCCTGGCCTCGGCGAAGGCATCGTTCACGTCGCCCTCGCGCCAGGCGATCTGCGTTGCGGGCGCGGCGACGGTGGAGTTCTGGCTGCCCGTGGGCGCCTTCTGGCAGGCTGTGGCGGCGAGAACTGCCGTGCCAAGCATCAGCGCTGCAAACGTGCGGACCATCGAAACCTCGCGTCTTTCCATCATGTGCCGAGCGCCGCTGTAGCCGCATCGCACCCGGCGCGCGAGATCACACCGCGCTCGCCACGCTGCGGCGGAAATTCCCCAGCAGGACGGCGCGATTGCGCTCCGCCTCGAACCGGGCGAGCGCGGGATCGCGCGCAAGGATCGCGTCGAACACGCGGTATCGCCCGAACCGCCACTCGGCGAGCCCTTCGGCGCCTTCGTAAAGCGGCAGCAGCGGCCAGTTGCTGTAGAGCTGGAACGCCATCTGCGTCAGCATCGCGAACAGCGGCCGATCGACCATGCGAAACAGCAGCGCCTGGAACTTCTGCTCGAACGGGCCGGAATCGGGCAATTCCCGCACGGCTTCGATCCCGCCGCGCAGCGCCGCCAGTTCCGCGTGCAGCGCCTCGTCCACGTTGGTCGCGGCGCCCGCGACCAGCTCGATGAACAGCAGAGTCATGATGTCGAGCGCGTCGGCATAAGCGGCCGGGTGCATGCGGATATAGGCGGTGATCGCGCGTTGCAGCGCCGCCTCGTCGGGGCGCTTGCCGTAATAGCCCCCGCCCGGCCCGCGCCGCACATCGAGCAGCCCCTCATGTTCGAGCACCCGCGCCGCCTGTTGCAGCGTCACGATGCCGACGCCGAGTTCCTCGGCCAGCCCCTTGAGCGAGCCGAGCCGGGTATCAGGCTCGGCTGCGAAAACTTTCTCTCGCAGCCGGTCGGCGGCGGCGGGCACCGGGCGGCGCGTGCGTTCCTGGGCGATGCTGGCCACGGCGGTTCTCCTGCTTTGTCAGCTATTATATGCCTATAATTGCCAAGTATGCCAGTCTCTCGATCCGAGGAGACGATTGACGGACGATTAAACTGCCCATAATCATCGACGAAACAGAACGGGCATCGAGTCGCGAGCCGAGCGATGCCGATGAGAGGACGCGCGAGCGCATGACTTTCCAGCAGCCCATCACCGATGCGCTCCCGCGCTTCGCGAACATCATCGGCGGCCAGCGCGAAGAGGCCGGCAGCGGAGCGGCGGTGCCGCACATCTATCCCGGCACCGGCACCATCACGCGCGAGATCAGGATGGCCAACGCCGGCGACGTCGATCGCGCGACCGCCGCCGCCCGCGCGGCCTTCCCCGCCTGGCGAAATCTGCCCGGCGACAAGCGCCGCGACCTGATGTTCCGCCTCGCCGCGCTGTTCGAGGCGCGGTCCGCCGAGTTCGCCCCCAGCCTGATCGTCGAGAACGGCTCGATCGCCGCCTATGCACCCTACATGGGTTACGACGCGGCGCAAAAGTTCCGCTATTTCGGCGGTTGGGCCGACAAGATCCACGGCCGTACCATCCCGATGTGGGGCGCCCCGGCGCACGACTACGTGTCCTATGAGCCTTACGGCGTGGTCGGGATCATCGTGCCGTGGAACGGCCCGCTGTTCGCCGCGACGATGGTGATGGCGCCCGCGCTCGCGGCCGGAAACACGATCGTCCTCAAATCGCCCGATCTCGCGCCGTATAGCGTGATGAAGCTGGTCGAACTGATTCACGAGGCGGGTTTCCCGGACGGCGTGGTCAATCTCGTCACCGGCGGGGTCGAGGCGGGCGAGGCGATCGTCGCGCATCCGGGGATCGACAAGATCGAGTTCATCGGCTCGGGCGCAACCGCCAGGCGCGTGCTC
>CAJCHR010000258.1 GCA_903970225.1 Actinobacteria bacterium 21-64-8
CGGCACCCCCGGCGAACGGTGCGATCGCGAGCAGCACGAGGCTCACCGCGCCCGTCAGCGCCAGCCCGCTCGCATCCGCGCTCGACAGCGACCCCGCCCCGAAGATCAGCAGCGGCACCGCCAGCGGGATCGCGAGCAATCCGCCGAGCGCCGCACCGCTCTTGAGGCCGGCGGTCAGAGCCGCGATCGTCACGCCCAGCGCCGCCAGCCCCGGAGTCCCGGCGAGCAGGCCGATCTCGACACGGACCAGTATCGTCCCATCGAGCCCCAATAGCGCCGCCGCCGGCAATGCGGCCAGCATCAGCGGCGGCCCGAAGCTCAGCCAGTGCGCGAGCACGCGCACCGCGATCACCCATTCCTCGGCGATGCCGCGCAAGGCCCACTGATCGAACATGCCGAGCGCGATGTCGGGCTCGACCAGCCGGTCCAGCGGCAGCACCGCCGCCAGCAGCGCCGCGATCCAGATCACGCCGCCGCCGGTGCGCGCCAGCAGCGCGGCGTCCGGGCCCACCGCGAACGGAAACAGCATCGCCACCGCGAAGAAGAACAGCACCGGCAGCATCGTCGACCCGCGCCGTCCGCCCGAGAACAGGTTGGCCAGATCGCGCCGCAGCAGCGCGGCGAGCGTGCGGATCATGCCGGATGATCGCGAAGGTCGAGCCGCACGGCGTGCTCCAGGGCAATAGGCTGGTGCGACGCGACGATGACGACACCGCCCGCCTGCCTCTGCTCGGCGATCAGCAGTTCGACCAGCCGCGTCCCGTCGGCGTCGAGGCCGTTGAGCGGTTCGTCGAGCAACCAGTGATCGGCGCCCTGGGCGAGAAGCCGGGCGAGGGCAGCGCGCTTCTTCTGCCCGGTCGACAGGAAGCGTACCGGCACGTCGAGAAGACCGCCCAGGCCGACCCGCCCGGCTGCGGGCCGGGCGGTGTCGATGCGCGCCCAGAAGTCGAGGGCATCGCCCAGCGTCCGGTCGGGATCGAGTGCGGGGCGCTCATCGAGCAGCGCGATGTTTCCGTTCCAGGCGACCGAGCCGACCCTTGCAGCAGGGGGCGATGGCAGGCCAGTGGGTGAGGGCGGCAGCAGGCCGGCGAGCATCCGGATCAGGCTGGACTTGCCGATCCCGTTGGGACCGACCAGATGCACTGCGTCCCCGCGATCGAGCGAGAGGTCGAGCGAACCGAACAGCAGGCGATCGCCGCGGCGGCAGAACAGTTCCCATGCGGTGAGACCGCTCGCTTGCATGGCGCCGTCGCTTAAGGGAAACCTTTCCTGCTGCCAAGGTTACTGCTGGGAGAGGTCGAAGAGGAACCGTTATGCCGATCGCCAAACTCACCGAAGCCGAGCGCGCCGAAGCGCTCGCGGGATTGCCTGGCTGGGCGCTTCGTGATGACGGCCTCGCGATCTCGCGCGAGTTCAAGTTCGCGGATTTCAACGCCGCCTTCGGGTTCATGGCACGCGTCGCGCTCGCGGCGGAGAAGGCAGATCATCATCCGGAGTGGTCGAACGTCTACAACCGCGTCTCGATCACGCTGACCACGCATGACGCGAACGGACTGAGCCAGCGCGATATCGCGCTGGCCCGGTTCATCGATGGTTTGGCCTGATCACGCGCCGAGTCAGTTGGCAGGCTGGGTCGACGGCGCCTGGTTGCTGATCGCGGCGGAATGGCTGCCTTGCGGCGCCTGGAACGCGCCTGTCATCCATACGATCGACAGCAGCACGATCGCCAGGACCAGACTGATGCCCAGCACATAGCGCATGATGTTCGGCTTGCTGCCGCCGCTAGCCTCTTCCTGCGTGAGATGTATCTCGTCGCCCTGACGGTCCATGACGGTATCTCCTCTGGGGGGGACAACGTCCGGGACCGCAAGGCGTTCCGCCGCTCCCAGGGTATCACCTCATCCGGGACAGACTCCGTCCGTCACGGGCGCAGTCGAGAACCGCTGCGATAGAGGACCGCGGCTTCGCTCGGTCAAAGTCCCTCGACTGCGCTCGGAACGAACGGATGTCGGAACATCGAGACGGCCAGACCTCAGTCGCGCAGGAGTTCGTTGATCCCGGTCTTGGAGCGGGTCTGCGCGTCCACGGTCTTGACGATCACCGCGCAGTAGAGCGACGGCCCCGGCGTGCCATCGGGCAGAGGCCTCCCCGGCAGCGCGCCCGGGACGACCACCGAATAGGGCGGCACCCTGCCGATGTGAACCTGGCCGGTCGCGCGGTCGACGATCTTGGTCGAAGCGCCGATGAACACGCCCATCGACAGGACGGAGCCCTCGCCGACGATCACGCCTTCGGCCACTTCGGAGCGCGCTCCGATGAAGCAGTTGTCCTCGATCACCACCGGGTTCGCCTGAAGCGGCTCGAGCACGCCGCCGATGCCCGCGCCGCCCGAGATGTGCACGCCCTTGCCGATCTGCGCGCAGCTGCCGACGGTGGCCCAGGTGTCGACCATCGTGCCTTCGCCGATGTAGGCGCCGAGGTTGACGAAGCTCGGCAGGATCACCGCGCCGCGACCGATGAACGCGCTTCTGCGCACGATCGCGCCGGGAACGACGCGGATGCCGGCATCGCGGAAGCGGTTCTCGCCCCAGCCGGTGAACTTGAGCGGCACTTTGTCGAACGCCGGGGCGCCCCCCGCACTCAGCTCCATCACCGCGTTGTCGGCGAGCCGGAACGAGAGCAGCACCGCCTTCTTGAGCCACTGGTTGACGGTCCAGCCGCCGTTGCCGTCAGGCTCGGCAACGCGGGCGGCACCCGAATCGAGCAATTCCAACGCCTGATCGACGACCGCGCGGACATCGCTGCTGGCGGGGGTGACACTGTCGCGCGTATCGAATGCGGCTTCGATCGCGGCCTGAAGATCGGACATTGGTTCCCTCGCTCACCCTATGGTGCGGGGGCGCGTATCGCCTGAAAGCGCATAGGACAAGCGATGGTGGACGATAGCCGCCGGACATCGCGGAAGGGAACCACAAGAGAGCATGTGGCAAGCCGGGCTCTGGCACCTGCCGTGCGCGACCTCAAAGCTGCAGGAGAAACCCCAGCAGACCCCAGACCGTGATCGAGATCAGCGCCATGGAGGCGAGGAACGCGAATACCCAGAATGCCGATGCCGCGGTTTCGCTGACGCGGTTCTTTGCCAGAGGTCTCATGCTACCCTCTCGGTTGTAACAACTGGATTACAATACGCCTCTTTCGCGCAAATGAACTATGAAATTTGTTAAAGCCATCAGGTCGCCGCCCGATGCCCGCAGGCGCCCGCCTCTTGTGTCGCGCCATCGCCGGCGCCGCGCAAATAAGGGTTCCGCCTGAGGCTATCCGCTGGCATGGCCGGCGCCGCATGGGGTCCCGTCCTTCCGAACCTTCCGACCGGCTGTGGTGGCCGCTGCGGTCGCTGCGCGCCCTGGTGATCGCGGGGTTCTTCGTCGCGGTGCTGCTCGGCGTGTTCCTGCCGATCTACACCGACGAGGTGGGCTGGCGCTTTCAGGAGCGCGCCGGGTTCGACGGTGTCGACAAGATGTTCAGCGACTTGTGCGGACCCAATTCGCTGGCACGGCCGCCGTGGTTCATGTGGCCGGTGCGCGAGTTCTCGGCCGCGCTCGATGCGCTGTTCGCGACGCCGTACTGGGTGCGGCTGTCGGGCGTGCTGTATGCCGTGCTCTGGGGCTTGATGCTGCTGGCGCTGGTGCGGCGGCTCGGCGCGGACCGGCGGCAGGCGGCGGCGCTCGCGATCATCGGCTTGGGGCTGATGTGCCTGGCCAACACGCCGCTCATCCTGGTGATGAGCCGGCCCGAGCAACCGCTGCTGCTGGCGACCACCGCCGCGGTGATGCTGATGCTTGGCGTTCCGGCCGAGGATCGCATGGCGCAAGTGACGCCTGCACGCACCGCATGGCTGCGATCGCTGTGGCTGCTGGTGCTCGCGGTCGTCGCGCTCAGCTATCACATCAAGGGTCTGTTCCTCGCGCCGGTGTTCTTCGGCGTGCTGGCCTTCGCGAGCCGGGGCCGCGCCGCGATCCTTCCGCGCGTCGTCGTCGGGGTGGCGCTCGGCGCGGTGACGCTGGTCAGCGCGAAGTACTGGGCCGATCGGCTGGCGTGTCCCGGCGACGCCATCCTGCGTCTCGAATATGCGCGCAACAGCGCGGGCGCGGTCCTCGCCGGGGTGCAGAAACTGCGCGACCTGCCGCCGATGCTCTCGGGCCTGTGGCGCAATGCCAACTTCCTCGATTACGTCTCACTGGCCAAGCCCGACGAATACCCGCTGTCGGACTGGCTGCCGCACGAGCAGTTGAGCGATGATCTCTCGGACAAGTGGGATCTGTGGCTGAGGCGCTTGTGGGAACTGGCGCTGGGCGGCGGGCTGATCGGGCTGCTTGCCGGCCTGTGGCGGATGATCGCCGCGCGGAGGATCGATCCGCGCATCGTGCTCGCCGGGTGTCTGCTGGTGACGCTGTTCGGCTGGGGCGCGACTCGGCTGGTGCGCAACTTCTACGAAGGCGCCTTCATGCTGCCGCTGATGATGATCGCGCTGCTGCTGGCGCTGTCGGCGGCGGGGAACGCGCGCTGGCTGCGGGTTCTGTTGACGGGGCTCGCGGCAGTGATCGGGATCGCCGCGCTGGTCAGCCTGCCGCTGACCTTATCGATCTGGCGCGAGTCGCTGATCCAGTCTTGGCTGCAGGAAGGCTACGTGCGCGGCCAGGGGCATTCGGTCGCGTTCCGGCACTTCAACCACGTCCGCAGCGAGATCGCCGCGACCGCCAGGCTCTGCGCGATTCCGCCGCCTGACAAGGCCAAAGGCCTGATGCTCGACGACCTCAGCTATTTCCCCTACATGACCAGCCGCCTGCCGCAGCACCAGCTTGGCGTGATCGGGGTGTGGAAGGGCACGATCGCCGACCCGGTCGCGTACCTCAAGAGCCGCGGCTCGGACGGGATGCTGGTCAGCTGCGTGCTGCTGCCGCCCGAATTGCTGAGGCGCGCCAAGCGGCACGGCGAGTTCTGTTGTCTGGGCCCGCCGGGCTGGTAAAGGCGCGGGCGAGGAGTTTCCTTTGACCGCCCAGTTCGACACTTACGCCAAGACTTACGCCGACGAGGTCAACCGCTCGATCGCGTTCATGGGCCTCAAGGTCGATTTCGCGACGAAAGTGAAGGCCGGGTTCCTGCTCGACCTGCTCGCGCGGCACTTCGGCGATCCGGCAAAGGTGCGGTTGCTCGATATCGGTTGCGGCACCGGCGGATCGCATCCGCTGATCAAGGACAAACTGGCCAGCCTTTGCGCGACCGACGTGTCCGCTGCGTCGGTCGCGCAAGCGGCGAGCACGAACACCGGGATCGATTATCGGGCTTACGACGGTACGCGGCTTCCTTACGACGACAACCAGTTCGATGCCGCGATGACGATCTGCGTGATGCACCACGTCCCGCCCCCGCAGTGGCCGGGCTTCGCGGCCGAGATGAAGCGCATCGTGCGCCCGGGCGGCCTCGCGCTGGTGTTCGAGCACAATCCGCTCAACCCGCTGACTCGCCGCGCGGTGTCGAACTGCGAGTTCGATGCGGACGCCGTACTGCTCGGCCAGCGCCGCACGCGCGCGCTGCTTGCGGGCGCAGGCTTCGCCGATGTGCGCAGCCGTGCGATCCTGTCGATCCCGAGCTTTGGGCCGAGGACGCGCGCGCTCGACTTCGCGCTCGGCCGCCTGTCGCTCGGCGCGCAGTACGTCGCGAGCGGCACCGCGTGACCATCGCGTCGCTTTCCAACTGGCTGCTCCACAGCGATCACGTCTTCGCGCGGCTGGTCCGGTTCGGCGTGGTCGGCGGTTCCTCGGGCGTGGTCTATGCGGCGGTGACGGCGCTGTGCGTGAGCGTGCTCCACTTCTCGCCGGTGGCCGCGAGCCTGATCGGCTATGCCTTCGCGGTGCCGATGAGTTTCCTCGGCCACCGCGGTTTCTCGTTCCGCTCGCAAGGGCGCTGGCGAGAGGAGGCGCCGAGGTTCTTCGTCTCGCAAGCGGTCAACATCACCGTCGCGGTGCTGACGATGCACGGCACGATCGCGATGCTCCACATCTCCTACCTGTGGGGCATGGGCGCGACGATGGTGATGATCCCGATCGCCAATTTCCTGACACTGCACTTTTGGGTATTCGGCCGCGGACACACGGCAACTGACCCGGCGACAGCACCATGAAGCAGATCCTCAAGCACCCCGAAATCTATCAGCTCTATCAGGAGCTGGGCGGGTTCTTCGGCGCGCGGGTCAAGGCGATCCGCGACTACCTGCCGATCCATGCCGGTGACCGCGTGATCGATATCGGCTGCGGGCCGGGCCACATCGTGAAGCATCTGCCCAAGGGCATCGATTACGCCGGCTTCGACGTCGACGGGCCGAGCATCGCCTATGCGCGCAAACGCTTCGGCAAGCGCGGCCGGTTCGAGCAGCGCATGTTCGATGCGGATGCGGCGGGTGAGTTCGGCCCTGCCGACGTGGTGATGATGAACGGCGTGATGCACCACATCGGCGACGAGGATCTTGCCTCGACTTTGGCGAACATCCACGCGGTGCTGAAGCCCGGCGGCCGCCTGTTCACGCTAGACGGCGCCTATCGGCCCGGCCAGCCCCGCATCGACAAGTGGCTGCTCGACAACGATCGCGGCGTCCACGTGCGCACCGCCGACGGCTACCAGCGCCTGCTGGAGGCAGAGTTCGGACCCGTAGAGATGCACGTACGCAGCGATTACTCGCGCATTCCTTATACGTTCGCGATCGCGGTCGCGCGGGTACCGGCCCCGGCCGACACCACCGACGTGCTCGAGCCGGCATGAGCCCGCCGCGCGCGCCTTACCGGGCCGACATCGTCGTGCCGTGCTACAACGAAGAGGCGGTGCTGCCGCACACCGTCCCGGTGATCCGCGATTACTTCGAGAAGCTCGTTGTCGAGCCGGGCAACCGGCTCGCGGGTTTTCGCATCCTGCTGGTCGATGACGGCAGCAAGGACCGCACCTGGCCGATCATTGACGGCTTTGCCGCAAGCGATCCGCGCATCGAGGGTCTGAAACTCAGCCGCAACTTCGGCCACCAGTCGGCGATGCTTGCGGGGCTCAGCGCCTCGGACGCCGAAGTCGTGCTGACGATGGACTGCGATCTGCAGGACGATATCTCCGCGATCGGCAAGATGATCGAGGCCTATGAGAGCGGCAGCCACCTCGCGCTCGGCGTGCGCTCGGACCGGTCGAGCGACACGCGGCGCAAGTCAGGGCCCGCCAACGCCTACTATCGCCTACTGAGCTGGATGGGGATCGACATCATCGAGAACCACGCCGACTTTCGCCTGATGAGCCGCACCGCGCTCGACGCGCTGCTGCAGTACAAGGAGGCGAACCTGTTCCTGCGCGGGCTGATCCCGCACATCGGCTTTCCGGTCACGCTGATCCCGTACACCCGCCAGGCGCGCACGCTGGGCGAGACCAAGTACACCATGCGCAAGATGCTGGGCCTGGCGATGGACGGCATCACCAGCTTCTCGGTGATGCCGCTGCGGCTGATCTCGCTGCTCGGTGCCGCGCTGTTCGCGCTGACCGTCTTGATGGGCTGCGTGTTCCTGTACCTGGCGCTCACGCATTCGCGCGAGATGGTCCCCGGCTGGGCCTCGACCGCGCTGCCGGTGCTGTTCCTGGGCGGCGTGCAGCTGCTCTCGCTGGGCGTAATCGGGGAATACGTGGGGAAGATCTACCTCGAGACCAAGCAGCGGCCGCGGTTCATCGTCGAGGAGCGGACGGGGGACGGTCTGCTGAGCAATTTCGAGGACGAGCGTGCGAATGCGCGCGCCGCGGCCCGTCAAACTGGCGACGCGCTGCGTACCACGGCTTGAGACGCGCCGTGAGTGCGTCCGCGTGGGACCACTGCCGATCTGACCACTGAAGGGACCGCGATGCCGGCCGTGTTGTTCGTCCATAACGGCATTCCGGGCCGGTTCGCTTTTCTGGGCAGGCGCCTTCGAGAACTCGGATGGACGGGGGTGCTGCTCAACGGCGAAGACGGACTGGATATCGAAGGCTTCCCGACCGTGCGCTGGGACAGCAGTGGCTTCGGCAAGGCCAGACCGGACGCGCTCGTTGAGGGAGCCGTAACGGCGCTGCACGCCGGGGAAGCCGCTGCGAGGGCAGCACTCAAGCTGCGCCAGGGCGGCTTCCGGCCCGATCTGATCATCGGACATCCGGGATGGGGAGAGATGCTGTTCCTGAGCGAGGTCTGGCCCGACACCCCGCAGATTCAGCTCGGCGAATTCTATTACCAGACCTGCGGAACGCACTTCAACTTTGATCCCGAGTTCCCGGTGCGGTCCCTCCAGGCGCATATCCAGCACCAGATCAGGAACTCTCCGATCGCGCTCAGCTACGCCCAGGCCACGCACATCGTGGCGCCGACGCCGTTTCAGGCCAGCACCTTTCCCGCGGCATTCCGCTCCGTGACCCGGATCATTCACGAGGGCGTCGACACGAAACGCGCGAGCCGGATCGCCGGCGCGTGGATAAAGCTCGCCGGAGGAACGGTGCTCGATGGATCGAGGCCGGTCATCACGTTCATCAACCGGCGGTTCGAACCGATGCGCGGGTTTCATGTCTTCATGCGGGCGCTGCCGAAAATGCTGAAGGATGTGCCCGACGCGCATGTCCTGATCATCGGCCTCGACGATCCCAAAACCTACGTCACGTACGGATCATCGCCGTTTTCATGGAAGCAGCGGCTTCTCGAAGAGGTCGGCGACAGGATCGATCGATCGCGGGTCCATTTCACCGGCGCCCTCTCGTACCCCCAACTCGTGGACGTTCTCTCCCTGTCATGGGTCCACGTGTATCTGACCTATCCCTTCGTGCTCTCGTGGTCGCTGCTCGATGCCATGGCCTGCGGGTGCACGATCATCGGATCGGACACGGCACCGGTCCGGGATGTCATCCGGCACGGCGTGAACGGCCTGCTGACCGATTTCTTCGACGTCGATGGCCTTGCCGGGAAAGTCGTGGAGGTTTGTCGTTCGCCCGGGGCATTCGCGCATCTCGCCGCGGAGGCCCGTGCGACGGTCGTCCGCGAATGGGACCGCGAGACTGTCTGCGAGCCACTATGGCTGCAACTCATTCATGAGACCGTTGCCGGCGGCTCCAGCTGAGCGGCGAAGTTACACAACCGGCCGCATCAGTTCCCGCACGAACCCGATCAGCCCGGTCTGCCGCGCGCGGCTCAGCCGCTCCGATGCCAGGATGCCGCAGACTTTCTCGAAACACTGCTCGATGTTGTCGTTGACGATCACGTAGTCGTAGCCGTCCCAGTGGCTGATCTCGGCCTGGGCGCGGCTCATGCGGTCGGCGATCACTTCAGGGCTGTCGGTGCCGCGCGAAGTCAGGCGGCGGTGGAGTTCGTCGATCGAAGGGGGCAGCAGGAACACCCGGACCACGTCGGTCTCGGCCTTCTGGTACAGCTGCTGCGTGCCCTGCCAGTCGATGTCGAACAGGAAGTCGACGCCTTCGCGAAGCCCCGCCTTGATCTGGCTCTTGGGCGTGCCGTAGCGATAGCCGAAGACGTAGGCCCATTCCATGAACTCGCCGTCCTCGACCATCCGGTCGAACGTCGGCTCGTCGACGAAGTGGTAATGCGTGCCGTCGATCTCGCCCGGGCGCATCGGCCGGGTCGTCGCGGAGACCGAGAGGCGGATGAAGCCGTCGGCCTCGAGCAGCATCCGCGAGACGGTGGTCTTGCCCGCGCCCGAGGGCGAGGAGAGGATCAGCATCAGGCCGCGGCGGTGAAGGGCATCGTCGTGGCGGATTTGCGTGTCTGTGGCCATGCGCGCAAATGGCCGCGAGCGCGCAAGGAATCAAGACCGGCTTTGTGCTGTGTCGCGCGAGCCGCCGCGGCTTCAGCGTTTGCGCTTCGCCGGCTTGACCGTCTTCTGCTGGTGCCGGTCATAGAGCGTCTTGGCCAGCATCCCGCCGCCCACCACGATCGCGCCAGGGACCGAGCGCGTCGCGACGCGCGAGAGGGCGGCGCCGATCAGCGTCTGTCCCAGCGTGCGCTTCTGATCGAGCACGGCCTTGCCCTTCTCGGGCGTGTAGCCGCGTCCGACCAGCGCACGCTCGACACCGTGCCGGGCGAGCGCCCCGGCACCGCGCAGGACGATGTCCGCAAGCACGAGGTTGGTAACGGGATCGGGGCTGGGGCCGGCGACCGGAACCGCCTTGGCCCGGTCTTTCCGGCGCCTGTTCCCCGCACTGCGTTTGCCGAAGCCGAACATCTCATCTGCCCCCTTCACCACGCCGCCTGGACCAATCCGCCCTAGCCCGCGCGGCTACTTCTTCTTGCCGAAGTCGACGGTCACCACGTTGGAGCCGTCCTCGACTGCGGAAACGCGGGGCGTTCCCTCACGTTCCGGCTCGTCGTTGCCTGCGTCATCATGCGCCTCGGGGCCGGCGATCGCCTGGAACTGCAGACCGAAGTCCACCGCGGGGTCCACGAATGCCGTGATCGCCGCAAACGGAACCGAGAGCTTGGCGGGGATCGCGTTGAAGCTGAGGCCGACCGAAAAGCCGTCCTCCCCGACGGTCAGGTCCCAGAACTTGTTCTGGAGCACGATCGTCATCTCGTCCGGAAAGCGTTCTTTCAGGTGCTGCGGGATCGCGACGCCGGGCGCTGTCGTCTTGAACGTGATGTAGAAATGGTGACTGCCGGGCAGCATGCCCGTCGTCTCCACTTGCCCCAGCACGCGTCCCACGACGGCGCGCAAGGCTTCCTGTACGATCTCGTCGTAGGGGATCAGGCTGTCTGGCGGTGTGTCAGTCATTCACGGACTAGGTGGCGACGAGTGAATCGGGGGTCAAGGCTCATATGCATGGCCCTTGGACGTAACTTGTCGCTGTGCCCATGAAATTTTCCCAAGCGCAGGGTGTTGCCCACAACCGGGTTTGCGTAATCGCGAATTGTGACAGGCGTTGATTCCGGTGGGCCCGCGCTTATAGCCGCGCCATGCGCACAGCCCGTATCGATCGCAACACCAGCGAGACCCAGATTGCCGTCGCGGTGAACCTCGATGGCACGGGCGTTTACGACGTCTCCACCGGGATCGGCTTTCTCGATCACATGATCGAGCAGTTCGCGCGTCATTCGCTGATCGATATCGAGTGCAGGATCGTGGGCGATCTCCACGTCGACCAGCACCACACCGTCGAAGATAGCGCCATCGCGCTGGGCCAGGCGATCCTCGAAGCACTTGGCAACAAGGCCGGGATCGGGCGCTACGGCAGCGCCTATTCGCCGATGGACGAGACCCTGGCGCGAGTCGCGCTCGATATTTCGGGGCGGCCGTGGCTGGTGTGGAAAGCCGCGTTCAGCCAGCCGCGCCTCGGCGAGATGGACACCGAACTGTTCGAGCACTGGTTTCAGTCGATCGCGCAGGCCGCCGGGATCACGCTGCACATCGAACTGCTTTACGGGCAGAACAATCACCACATCATCGAAGGAATCTTCAAGGGCTTCGCCCGAGCGATGCGCACGGCGGTGACGCTTGATCCGCGCAAGGGTGATGCGATCCCGTCGACCAAAGGCGTGTTGTGAGCGCCTCCGCCACGCCGGGACGGGGAGGCACATGACTGTCGCGCTGATCGACTACGGCGCGGGGAACCTGCATTCGGTCGCCAACGCCTTGCGCGCAGCCGGGGCCGAGAATCTCAAGATCACCTCCGACCCGGCCGTGGTGCGTGCAGCCGACCGCATCGTGCTCCCCGGCGTGGGCTCGTACAAGGCCTGCGCCGAGGGCCTGCGCGCGATCCCGCAGATGATCGAATGCATGGAGGAGCGCGTGTTCGTAGGCGCCGCGCCGTTCCTGGGCATTTGCGTGGGTATGCAACTGCTGGCCACGCGCGGCGTCGAGCACGGCGTGACCGAGGGGCTGGACTGGATCGCGGGCGAGGTCCGGCTGGTCGAGCGCACCGATCCCGCGATCAAGATCCCGCACATGGGTTGGAACGATGTCGGCATCACGCCGCACCGGCCCGCCGGCGACCTGATCGAGCCAGGCGAGGCCTATTTCCTTCACTCCTACGCCTTCGTCGCCGAGGACGGCCGCACCATCGCGGCGATGACCGATCACGGTGGCGGCATCACCGCCGCGGTCGCGCGCGATACGATCGTGGGCGTGCAGTTTCATCCGGAGAAGAGCCAGAGTTACGGGCTGGCGCTGCTTGAGCGGTTCCTGGAATGGAAGCCTTAAGTCTCCTCTCCCGCTCGCGAGAGGGGAACATCACCCCGGCAGCTCCGCCGAATCCACTTCTTCCGCCCGCACGAAGAACGACTTGAGCAGCGTCGTGCCGAAGCTGGTGGTCAGCGCGGTGTCGGTCGCGTCGCGTCCGCGCGCCATCAGCACGCGGCCCACGCGCGGGACCGCGTGGCGCGCATCGTACGTGTACCAGCCGCCGTCGATGTAGACGTCGAACCAGGCGCTGAAGTCCATCGGCGCGTCGGAGATCGGCACCCGGATATCGCCGAGGTAACCGGTGCAATAGCGCGCCGGGATGTTCATGCAGCGGCACAGCGTGATCGCCAGGTGAGCGAAGTCGCGGCATACGCCCAGCTGCTCCTGATAGCCGTTCCAGGCGGTCTTGTCGGAGCGCGCATGCTGGTAGCCGAACTGGATATGGTTGTGCACGAACTGCACGATCGCCTCGACCCGGTCACGCGCCGAGGTGAGATAGCCGAAGTTGCTCCACGCGACCTGCATCAGCCTGTCGGTCTCGCAGTACCGGCTGCCGAGCAGGTAGACGAGCACGTCGTCGGGAAGGTCCTCGACCGGCAGTTGCGGCCCGTCGGGCGCCCGCACGTCGAGTTCGCCGCTGTCCTCGATCACGAAGTCGCAGGAGATCGTCGCGCCGCCGGCGGGGATTGTCAGCCGCGAGCAGGTGTTCCCGAACGCATCGACGTAATCGTAGATCGGTACGTTGGGTGAAGCGGTGATGCGCTGCGGTGTCACGAGATCACGGTTGCGTGAGGGATGGACGCTGAGCAGCGCCAGCATCGCCGCAGGGGCATCCGCTTCGAAGGTGATCTCGTAACCGGCACGAATGAGCATGGATGGGATTCCTTAGATTCGACCGCTGCGGGTGTTGGTTGCGCCGTGAAGAACCATTGCCGGATCGGCAGGATCCAGCCGTACGTCGACTTCGACTTTCATCGCGATGCTGCTTCCGGGCATTCCGCTCCATTGCCCCGAAAGCGGGATCGCCTGATACGGATCGCGCGCGATCGCTACGCGGACGAGCCCGCGATTGCCGACGATGCCGTTGGTCGGATCGAACTCGACCCAGCCCGATCCCGGCAGGAAGATCCGCACCCACGCATGGGTGTTGCCCCCGCCGACGCGGCCCTCGGTGCGCGAGGGATTGTAGACGTATCCCGACACGAACCGCGCAGCGAGGCCCAGCGCGCGCGCCGCCTCGATCATCAGCACCGCGAAATCGCGGCAGGTGCCCTGGCGCAGCTCGAGAGTCTCGACAGGGGTCTGCGTGCCTTTCGCGTGGCGCGGAACGTACGTGAATTCGCGCTTGATCGTGCTCGTCATCTCGGTGAGCAGTCCCAGGGTGTCGGTCCCGCGGTCGGACTTGAGGAAACCGCGGGCCCAGTCGTCCACCATCCGGCCGGGATCGAGATGGCCGCGTTCGATCGACCGCAGCAGGTCAGGCATGTCCTCCGACGAATAGGTGAAGGGGAAGTGCCGCGCGTACGCCTCGATCTCGACCTCCGCGCTGGGAAGTGGCTCGTGATCGAGCTTGGCGATGCTCTCCACGCGCAAGATGCTGGCGCGCTGAGCGAAACGCGCGATCGCCACCGAATTGCCGAGCACGTCGTGCAGCCAGCGCAATTCGGCCGGCTCGGGGGTTATCGTCAGGCTGGCGCTGATCAGCCGCTGGTCGTAGCTCTCGCGCGGGCGCATCATGATGCGGTGCTCGCCGAACGAGACCGGCTGTTTGTACGTGTATTCGGTAAGGTGGCGAATGGTGAGCAACGGCATGGGCGAGAAGACATCCTGATGGCGGTTGACCGCTTGTCGAATCTGCTCGGCCCGGACGATCCCGCGCCTGTCCGATGCACCAACGCGCTAGGCCGTGCACCGTTCCTGCTGACAGGAGACCATGCGGGAAGGGCGATCCCGGGGCAACTCGGAACGCTCGGTCTGGAGGAGTGCGATCTTGCCCGGCACATCGCGATCGACATCGGTGTTGCGGGTCTGGGCGAAGCGCTGTCCGAGCGGCTCGACGCGGTCTTCGTGTCACAGGCCTATTCGCGGCTGGTGATCGATTGCAATCGCGATCCGGCGTCGGCGGATGCGATCCCCGAAATTTCCGACGGGTCACGGGTGCCGGGCAACCTGGCGCTTGGTGCAGCCGATCGTGAGGCACGCATTCACGCAATTCACGCCCCTTACCACCGCCGCATCGCCGCCGAGATCGCCGCGCGCACCGCGAGAGGCCAGGACACGGTCTTCGTCGCGCTGCACAGTTTCACGCCCGTGATGGGCGGCGTCAGGCGTCGGTGGGACGTCGGCGTGCTGCACGAGGGCGGTGCCGAGGCATTCGCGCTCCGCCTGCTCGCCGCGCTGGCGCGCGAACCCGGGCTCACGGTCGGCGATAACCAGCCGTACCATATGGACGAAACCGATCACTCGGTGCCGCGCCACGCCTTTCCGGCGGGTCTGCCTTATGCCGAAATCGAGGTGCGGCAGGATCTGATCGCCACGCCGGAAGGCCAGCGCCACTGGGCGGAATTGCTGTTCGCGGCGCTCGACCATGCGCGGAACGGCGTTTGATCCCGGTGCCCACGACGCTGCGCGGTTCACGCCGGCCTCGTCGTCCGACTACGCAAGAGCAAGATAGATATCGTGCTATATAGCACGATATCTATCTTGCTGGGAAATGTCGGGCTCACAGGAGGGGAGTTCGTTCAAAAAGTAGTCGGGCGAGCCGATGGGTGCGGCGTGCGACTCGACATGATCGATTTGATGGGCGGTTCTGCAATGCCGGTCCGGCCGACCACGCGTCCAAGGAACTTCGCCGCACCCCCGCGTTTACACGGCCATGCCTAGCTTCCCCACCGACCGTCTCGTCATCACTCCGCACGATATCGACCTGACGCGCTCGCCGCTCGCGGGGCTGGGCGCGGAGACGTACGTGCTCGGCGCGTTCAACCCCGGGATGACGCAGCTGGCGAACGGCAACATCCTGCTGATGGTCCGCGTTGCCGAGGCGCTGCGCTCGCCGATCAGCGATGGCCACGTGCATGCGATCCGCTGGGATGCGGGCGAATACAGGCTCGACCCATGGCCGGAGAGCGATGCGAACCAGGCCGATCTGCGCCAGATCGTGCTCCCCGATCCGGCCGGATGGACGGTGATGGCGCTGACCTCGCTGTCGTGGCTGCTCCCGGTCGAGATGAGTCCCGATGGCCTGGAAGTGGTCGCGTTCCACTACGACAAGGCGATCGCGCCGACTCATCCGACGCAGTGCTACGGCATCGAGGACCCGCGGATCAGCCGCGTCGGCGATCGCTATCTGATGACCACCTGCAGCGTCAGTCCAGAGCGCCACGGGACCACGCTCTACAGTTCGGACGATGCGCTGGACTGGACCTGTGAGGGGCTGGTGCTCGATCATCAGAACAAGGACATGCTGATTTTCGAAGGGCTCGTGGGCGGGCGATACTGGGCGCAGACGCGGCCGCTGGGCGACCTCTACTTCGCCTATCCGCCGGGCAGCGCGTTCCGCCCCGGCCCTTCGATCAACCTCGCTTCCTCGCCCGATGCTCTGCATTGGAAGCCGCGTTCCGAGCCGGGCCTGCGCCCGCGCGCGGACAGCGCCGTGACCGCGCGCATGGGCGGAGGCGCGCCGCCGATCCTGACCGACGATGGCTGGCTGACGCTATGGCACGGAGTCGAACCGCATGAGATCGTCGGTATCTACCGCACTTACTGGTCGTTGCTAGACCGGAACGATCCGAGCATCGTTTTACGCACGCAGCATGCGCCGCTGATCGAAGCCTCGCCCGAGCTTACCGGTCCGATCGACCACCAGATGTACGTGCGAGATGTCGTGTTCACGACCGGGATCGTCGATGCAGACGACCACTACATCGTC
>CAJCHR010000259.1 GCA_903970225.1 Actinobacteria bacterium 21-64-8
CGCAGGCGACGCCCACGCGGCTGCGCGGGAGTAATCGCGATCGGATCATGATCACGCCCGAGGGGATCGCGCTGCCGATCACCGTCGCCAGCCGGGGAAGCCGCGCTGGCGCGTTGCTGCTAGACCTTGGACTGATCATCGCCCTGATGATCGGCACCACGCTGGCGCTGATCGCGATCGCGGGGGGAACGTCTGGGCTCCTGGGAAAAGCCGGCAATCGCAGCGCGATCGGGCAGGCGATCCAGTTTTTGATCATCCTGTGGGTCGCGGCGATGTTCCTGTTCCGCAACGCCTATTTCCTGTTCTTCGAGCTCGGCCCGCGCGGCGCGACGCCGGGCAAACGGATCACCGGCATCCGCATTGCCGCGCGAGACGGCGGGCGCCTGACCGCGGAGATGGTGATCGCGCGCAACCTGCTGCGCGATATCGAACTGTTCCTGCCGGCAGTGCTGATCGCCTCACTCGGCGATCAGGATGAGACGGTGGCCGGGATCGCCGCGGCGCTGTGGTTCCTGATCTTCGCGCTGATGCCGCTGTTCAACCGCGACCGCCTGCGCGCTGGAGACATCATCGCAGGCAGCTGGGTGGTAGAGGCGCCGCGGCGCAAGCTCGAGCCGGCGCTGTCGGTAAGCGAAGAGCAAGACGCACCTGAAAGCGGCTCGGAGCGGTTCGTCTTTACCGACGCCGAACTTGCGGTTTACGGCGAATACGAGCTGCAGACGCTTGAGCGCCTGCTGCGTGAGAATCGCCATGACGCGCTGGAGGCGGTGCACCGCACGATCGCCACGAAGCTTGGGCGCGAAGCCTTCTGGGGCCAGGAACGCGCATTCCTCGACGCTTATTACCGCCAGTTGCGCGCCCGGCTCGAAGCCGGGCTGCGCATGGGCCGGCGCAAGGCCGACAAGTTCGAGTAAGGCGCCGTCCCGGCCCCGCGCGAGTCGAAAGCCGGGACGACGAATTACGTCACTTCTTCCATTCAAGCTTTTGCAGCAGCATCGAGCCGATCACGTGGCGATAGGTCGCGCGCGAGCCGGATTCCTTTTCCATCTGCGAATCGGTGGTCGCCATGTACTTGCGAAACGCTTCGTCACGTTTGGCCGACTCGGCCGCGTCGGGCATCATTGTAAACTTCGTCACGAGATAGATGTCGGGCTCGCCTTTGCGCTTGTCGACGTTCGAGAGAATTTCGTAGCCGGTGATCCAGCCTTGCGACTTCGCAAATTCCTGCTGCTTGCGCCATTCCCCCGCGAGAAAGTTTGCGTAATCAAGGTTGTGGCCATCATCGATCGTGATCATCGCCATGTCGACGTAATCGCCGGGAACGAGCGGGAACTCGCTCTGGGCAAGGACCGGGCTGGCGAATGCGAGCGAAACGGCGGCCGCGGCGAACGCGGCGATGCGCTTGGTGTTCATGGTTTTGTGCCTTTCACGAACGGACCCGCCGTGCGGAATTGCCCCCGGGGCCGTGATTCGTCGGCAAGCATCCCCTTGCAAATTCGCCGGCGAACATACCGATTGCTACGCGACGAACCGAGGCAGTCAAGCGCCGGTCGGATTCGTCCTGTTCTCTTGAAGCGGCTGGCCGCTGAAGGCAAAAGACGCCGAATGGATAGTCTGCGCATCATCGAGGACGATCTCACCGGCGACGCAATTGCTGCGCTGCTGCGGTTCCACCTCGACGAAATGCACCAGTGGTCGCCGCCTGAGAGCGTGCACGCGATGCCGGTCGAGCGGCTGCGCCAGCCGGACGTGACGTTCTTCTCGGCCTGGGACGGCGAGACGCTGGCAGGCTGCGGCGCGATCAAGCATCTCGATGCCGCGCACGGCGAGCTGAAGTCCATGCGCGTAGCACCCGCGTATCGTGGCCACGGCGTCGGCCGCGCGATCCTGCGTCACTTGCTGGATGTTGCCCGCGCGCGAGATTATGCGCGGGTCAGCCTCGAGACCGGGCGGCCCGAGCCGTTCCATCCCGCGCAACGGCTTTACCGCGGGCACGGCTTTGCCGAGTGCCCGCCATTCGCCGACTATGTCCTGGATGATTTCAGCCTATGCATGACCAAGCAGCTGTGAGCGATCTGGTGCTGCGCCCGGCAAAACGCGCCGATGCCGAGGCGATTGCCGCACTCGGCGAGCAGGCGTTCATCGCGAAGTTTGCGTATCTCTACACGCCCGAGGACCTCGCGACGTTCCTCGCCGAGGCGCATGCCGCAGAGGCTGTCGTCGCCGAAATCGCGGATCACGAGATGCGCATCTGCCTCGCCGAGCGCGACGGCGTGCTCGTCGGCTTTTGCAAGCTGGTGATGGCGTGCGGCTGGCCCGAGCATCTGCAAGGCGAGACCGCGATCGAACTCAAGCAGCTTTACCTCGATCCTGCGCTCGTCGGCGGCGGGATCGGCGCGGTGCTGATGGACTGGGCGCTTGCCGAGGCGCGCGGCTATGGCGCCGACGAGATGCAGCTTTCGGTGTGGAGCGGCAACGAAGGCGCCCAGCGGTTCTACACGCGCTATGGCTTCACCAAGGTCGCCGACATCGAGTTCTGGGTCGGCAGCCAGTGCGACGAGGAGTTCCTGTTCGCGAAGGTGTTGAATTAGGCTTCAGCATTCACGGGCTGGTCATCCCCAAAGGCGGGAACCCATCTCCCGATCTTTGGTCAGGCGCAAGGACTTGAGATGGATCGCCGCATTCGCGGGAATGACCAAAGAAATCTACTCCGCGGCCATCTTGAGCATGTCGATCTCGCGCTTCATTCGCGCAATTTCGAGTTCGTAAAGCCGCGAGCAGTCGATCCGCTTCGGCTGCTTGCCCAGGGGAATCGTGATTCGCACGTAAGCCAGCGCCTCGCTGTCGCGGTCTTCCGAATAGAACAGCGGGCCGGTGGTCGTTGTGCTGTTCTTGAGCGGCGTGGACGCATGGCCTGCCGCACCCGCATCGAGATAAGGCCCGTTCGAGTTGATCGACTGCCGGCAGCGGGCGCCCTCGGTCGTTTCGATCGCATCTTCGCCGCCCGGCCCCTGGGGGCTCGGCGGCAGCGAGATCGCGCTATTGGCCCACGCTGCCGGTGTCAGGGCCGGCGTCAGGCATGATAGCAGCAATACGCCGAGCAGAGAGCTTCGAGCAAACGCGCGCATGGATGGTTCCTTCTTGTATCTCGGGTTCGGCGCAGACGCGTACGACGCGCGTGTCGCCGGGCTTGAGCCCCCGGACCACCGCGAGCACCTTGCGCTGCCTCAGCGGCCCAAGGCGCGGAACTGCGGGGAGAATCACCACCCCGTCGATCGGCTTCCAATCGACGTCGAGCGCGTAGAGGTGGAAATTCTGCACTTTCGGCTCGGAATTGAGCAGCGTCAGCCAAAACCCCTTGTCCGGTGCGTCGGTGACCCCTGCCTTGTAAAGCGGGCCGAGGCCGACTGCCGCTGCGGGACCGGTCAACGCGGTAAGCGTTAGCGAGCCTAGCAGCGCTGCCAGATGCGCGCGCCCGATCACGGCTGGGCGCAAGTGACGACGCTGGTCACGGTGTAGCTGCCCGAGGGGAAGCCACCGCTCTTGGTGACTCGCGCGTTGAACGTGTACGTGTCGATCAGGTTCGCGACCGAGGTGGTTTGCGAGCCAGTGTAGGCCTGGTTGGCGCCCGAAAGCGACGTGTAAGCGAGCGTGGTGACAGCGCTCGCGGTACCGCTCGGGCCGGTCAGCGAGGGTGCGCCGATCGTGAGCGTGGGTGTCGAGCCGGTGCCGACGATCGTCATCGTCGCGGGAAGGCCCCCTGTTTCGGACGAACCGAGCCGCGAGCCGTCGGGTGCCAGCGCCAGTGTACCGGCAGCCGGCGTGAGCACGCACAGGTTCACCAGGGTGCCCAGGAAGGTCACGTTGACCGCCTGTGCTGGCGTGCTGGTGCTTGCGATCGTTCCCGCGAGTGCGGCGATGGTGGCGATCAGCCGAGTCTTGTTGAGCATGCCCGTCGTCCTTCGAATGTGTGTGGACGTCTCATTACGGGAACGGCGTTAGAGCCCGGTGAGCAGGGTCCTGCGTATTTCCCCGCAGGTTTGTCTAAGGTCGCGGCGCCGCATTGCCCCGCCGTGCGCTCGTGCCTATAACGAGCGCATGTCCTCGATCAGACCATGGCGCGATATTGCGCGCCGCCAGAGCCGCCAGATCATGGTCGGCAATGTCCCCGTCGGGGGCGATTCGCCGATCACCGTGCAGACGATGACCAATACGCTCACGTCCGACCCGCGCGCGACGATCGACCAGATCCGCCGCTGCGAGGATGCGGGCGCCGATCTGATTCGCGTCTCGTGCCCCGATGTCGAGAGCACCGCGGCGCTCCGCCAGATCACCCGAGCCGCGCGCGTGCCGATCATCGCCGACATTCATTTCCACTACAAACGCGCGCTTGAAGCCGCGGACGCGGGCGCGGCGTGCCTGCGGATCAATCCCGGCAACATCGGCAGCAGCGAGCGCGTGGCCGAAGTGGTTCGCGCGGCAAAAGCCAACGGCTGCGCGATCCGGATCGGCGTCAATGCCGGCAGCCTCGAGAAGGATCTGCTCGAGAAATACGGTGAGCCTTGTCCCGATGCGCTGGTCGAATCCGCGCTTGATCACATCAAGCTGCTTCAGGACCACGATTTCCACGAATACAAAGTCGCGGTCAAAGCCAGCGACACCTTCCTCGCGGTTGCGGCCTATATGCAGCTGGCTGAAGCCGTCGACTGCCCGCTTCACCTCGGCATCACCGAGGCGGGCGGGCTGATCGGGGGCACGGTCAAGAGTGCGATCGGCATCGGCAACCTGCTCTGGGCCGGAATCGGCGATACGCTGCGCGTCTCGCTCTCGGCAGAGCCCGAGGAAGAAGTTCGCGTCGGCTTCGAGATCCTGAAGTCGCTCGGCCTGCGCACGCGCGGTGTGCGCGTGGTCTCGTGCCCGTCGTGCGCACGCCAGGGCTTCGACGTGATTCGCACGGTCGAGGCGCTCGAAGCGCGGTTGTCGCACATCAAGACGCCGCTCTCGCTCTCGGTGCTCGGCTGCGTCGTCAACGGCCCAGGCGAAGCGCGCGAGACCGACATCGGCATCACTGGCGGCGGCAACGGCAAGCACATGGTCTACCTGTCGGGAGTGACCGACCACCACGTGTCGAGCGAGGCGATGCTCGATCATATCGTCACGCTGGTCGAGGCCAAGGCCGCCGAGATCGAGGCGCAGACCACGGACGCAGGGCTGGCAGAACCGGTCGCTTAATTCGTCCGCGCCCCTTGCGCCGGGGCGCTCCACTTGCTCTTTGTCCGAAATCGTCAAGCTCCCGCTCGTTCGCGCCGATAGCGTCGCGATCGCGCGCGAAGAGCGGAGATAACGGGAGAGGCGAATGGACGAGGCATTGGCGGCGCTGCTCGATCGCGATGCGATCCGGCGCAGCATCGTGCGGCTGGCGCGGGGCGAGGACCGGCGCAATGCCGCGCTGATTCGCAGTGCCTGGTGGCCCGAGGCGAAGTTCGATTACGGCGTCTACGGCGGCGATTTCGATGCCTATCTCGCGTGGGTTGTTCCCGGTGCGGACGCGATCGTCGATACCCAGCATGTGCTCGGCCAGACGCATATCGAGCTTGCCGGTGATCGCGCGAAGGCCGAGACTCACGTGATCTCATACCACCGCGTGATCATCGAAGACGCCGAGCGCGATACGGTCATCGGTGGGCGCTATCTCGATACGTTCGAAAAGCGCGGCCCGGCTGACCAGGATGCCGACTGGCGAATCGTCGATCGCGTGATGCTCTATGACTGGGAGCAGGACTGGGGCGCGGCGGCGGACTGGTCGAAAGGCGTGATGGGCTACCCGTTCACCGCCGATCACTTCCCCGGCCGCGCCAAGGGCGATTTCAGCGAGACATTCTTTCCGGGAGAACAGGCATGAGCGGACCTCTGGCGGGTAAAGTCGCCGTTATCACCGGCGCCAGCCGGGGCATCGGCCGCGGCATCGCGCTGGTGCTCGCCGAGCAGGGCGCGACGGTCTACGTCACCGGCCGAACGGTCAACAAAGGGGACTATTACCTGCCCGGCACTGTTGGCGAGACCGCGGCGGAATGCACCGAGCGCGGCGGCAAGGGCATTGCGGTCGCAGTCGATCATGCCGATGACGCAGCGGTCGCGGCGCTGTTCGCGCAAGTGAAAGCCGAGCAGGGCCGGCTCGACATTCTCGTCAACAACGCCTTCCAGCTTTCGGACGATCTGCTCGAACCCAAGGGCTTCTGGGAAAAGCCACTGTCGAACCTCGAAATGTGGGACGTCGGGGTCAAGTCGAACTACGTCGCGGCGTGGCATGCGGCGCAGATCATGGTGCCGCAGAAGTCGGGGCTGATCATCGCGATCTCGGGTTTCGCCGCCGTGACCTATACCTACAGCGTGATCTTCGGCACCTCGAAGTCGGCGGTCGACCGGATGAGCCGCGACATGGCGATCGAGCTGGAGCCGCATAACGTCGCCAGCCTGGTGATGTGGCAGGGACTGACCCTGACCGAGAAGGCGCGCGACAACCTCGCCAAGATGGGTGATCAGATGACCACCTCGATCACCTCGATGCAGGGCAGCACTGTCGAGCATCCGGGCCGCGTGGTCGCCGCGCTCGCCTCTGATCCGGAGATCATGAAGCGTTCGGGCGGTGAGTTCATCACCACCGAACTGGCGATGGAATATGGGCTCACCGACGTCGACGGCAGCACGATCGCTTCGGCGCGTGCGACGCGCGGCTCGCCGATCTGGAAGCCGATCAGCGAGGTTGATTACCGTGGCAAGTGACCGTCAGGCGCGGCTCGACGCGTTGCTCGACAAGGCTGACATCCGCGAGGCGCTGGAACGCTTCAGCCGGGGGATGGACCGGTTCGACAAGGCGCAATACCTCTCCGCGTTCTGGGACGATGCCGAGAGCGCGGCGGGGCCGTTCGTCGGCAACGCGGACGATTGCTGGGACTGGGCCGTGCCGATGCACGAGGCCGGCCAGTTGCTCACGCACCACGCGCTGCTGCAGAGCAATATCGATCTCGACGGCGATAGCGCACACTCGGAGACCTATTACCTGTTCGTCGCGCGCAACCGTGACGAGTCCGTGGTCCTCGCCGGCGGGCGCTATATCGACCGGCTCGAACGGCGCGGTGATGAATGGAGGATCGCGCTTCGGACCAACATCATCGAGTGGGCGACGCTGCCCCCCGCGATCCCGCCACCGTTCTCCGACGTGCCCGACATCGCGGTGAACGGCGTCTCGTCACGCTCGCGCGAGGATCCGTCGTACCAACGGCCCCTGGTCAACAAGCGCGCGCCGAACAATCCGGCGAATGACGCCTGATGGGCGCGTTGTCGGGGAAAGTCGCAGTCGTCACCGGCGCGACCCGGGGTATCGGCAAGGGCATCGCCAACGCGCTCGGCGAGCAAGGTGCGACGGTTTACGTCACCGGACGTACGGTCGACGCCGGCGCGCATCCGCTTCCGGGTACGCTCGGTGAGACCGTCGCCGAGGTCGATGCGCGCGGTGGCAAGGGCATCGCGGTGCAGATGGATCTTGCCGACGACGAGCAGATCGCCGCGGTGTTTGCGCAGGTGAAGCGCGATCACGGCCGCCTCGACATCCTGGTCAACAATGCGATGTCGATCCCGGACAGCATGACCCAGCGTATCGGCTTCTGGGAAAAGCCGCTCGCGGACGAATGGACCATCTTCGACACCGGGCTGCGCGCCGCGTTCATCGCCGCCTGGCACGCGGCCAGGATCATGGTGCCGCAAGGCTCGGGGCTCATCGCCGCGCTCTCGGGCTATGTCGGCGTGACCTACACGTACGACGTGGTGTTCGGCACGGTGAAGACCGCGACCGACCGGATGATGCGGGACATGGCGCACGAACTGCGTCCGCACGGTGTCGCCGCGGTCTCGCTCTGGCAGGGTTTCACCTATACCGAGCGCGCGCAGGAGAACTTGCGCACCGTCCCCGGCATGGCCGCGCAGCTCAATGCCGCCGCGGGCAGCTCGCCCGAATTTCCCGGCCGTGTGATCGCCGCGTTGGCGAAAGACCCGGATGTGCTCGCGAAAAGCGGCGGGAGCCTGATCAACGCCGAGCTGGCGGACGAATATGGTGTCACCGACATCGACGGACGTAAGATCGAGGGTCAGCGGGACAAGCGCGGCCATCCCCTATGGGCTCCGGGCTCGACGACCTGGAGCTGAATACGCGGCTGGACGAGGCAGGGCTGGTATCGCGCGGCGATCCTAACGCCCGCCCTTGAACCCCTGCGCGATCAGGTACCATTCGGACGAATCCTTGCGGCTCGCCGGCGGCTTGGCGTGCTTTATCGTGGTGAAGTGCTGCTTGAGCAGCGCGAGCAGCGCCGCGTCGGTGCCGCCCGCGAGCACTTTGGCGACGAAGCTGCCTTTGGGCGCGAGCGTCTGGATCGCGAAATCCGCCGCCGCCTCGACCAGCCCCATCGTGCGCAGGTGGTCGGTCTGTTTGTGCCCGACGGTGTTGGCGGCCATGTCCGACAGCACCAGATCGGGCGCGCCGCCGAGTTCGGCGCTGATCAGTCCCGGCGCGGCGTCATCCATGAAGTCCATCTCGAGGATCACCACGCCTTCGATCGCCTGGGTCGGCAGCAGATCGATGCCCACGATCCGCGCCTGCGGGATGCGCTGGCGCATCACCTGGCTCCATCCGCCGGGCGCGATGCCGAGATCGACCACGCGCTTGGCACCCCTGAGAACGGCGAAGCGATCGTCGAGCTCGACAAGTTTGTAAGCGGCGCGGCTACGGTACCCGTCTGCCTTCGCTTGCTTGACGTACGGATCGTTGAGCTGCCGCTGTAGCCAGCGCGAAGAGCTGACGCTGCGGTTCTTGCCGGATTTGAGCCGTTCGTGCGGATCCTTCCCCGAGCGGCTCACCGTTCGGCCACGAGTCCGCGCGAGGCTTGGCGTATTTCGCCTTGCTCATGCGCACCGATCAGGCCGCGCAGGATGCCCTCGCGGATCCCACGATCGGCGACCCCGAGCCGGTTGGCGGGCCACACGTCGAGGATCGCATCGAGGATCGCGCAGCCCGCAACGACCAGATCGGCCCGCTCGCGGCCGATGCAGGGAAGCTGGCGCCGCTCTTCGATCGACATGCCGGCAAGCCTTGAACTGATCGCGCGCATCGATTCGGTCGGGACGATCAGGCCATCGACCGCGCGGCGATCGTATTGCGGCAGATCGAGGTGAACGCTGGCCAGCGTCGTCACCGTTCCGCTAGTGCCGAGCAGGCGCAGCGATCCGGTCGCTTCGACATGCTCCTGCGCGCCCGAGATGCGCACCGCGAAGTTCGAGAACGCATCACTGACGATCGCTTTCATCCGCGCGAAGTGCCGCCGGCGGCCGGTCTCCGTGCCGTTTTCGTCGTTCCTGGGCTCGCAGCTCTCGGTCAGCGAGACCACGCCCCACGGCACGCTCTGCCAGTCGAGGATGCGCGGCACGGTGTCGGTGCTCTCGATCAGCACCAGTTCGGTCGACCCGCCGCCGATATCGAAGATCATCGCCGGCCCGAGGCCCGGTTCGAGCAGCACGTGGCACCCTAAAACCGCAAGCCGCGCTTCCTCGCGCGCGCTGATGATGTCGAGCACGATCCCGGTCTCGGCCTTCACCCGCTCGATGAACTCGACGCCGTTGGTCGCGCGGCGGCAGGCTTCGGTCGCGACCGAACGTGCGAGATGGACGCGGCGGCGGCGCAGCTTTTCGGCGCAGATCGACAATGCGGAAAGTGCGCGGTCCATTGCCACATCGCTGAGCTTGCCGCTTTGCGCGAGGCCTTCGCCGAGCCGCACGACCCGGCTGAACGCGTCGATGACGGTGAAGTTCTCACCCGAAGGCCGAGCGATCAGCAGCCGGCAGTTGTTGGTGCCGAGATCGATCGCGGCGTAAGCCTGCCGCTGCGGCCCTTCGAACCGCGGCGGTAACGATCTTTCCACTCCGACCAGATGCTCGGCCGGTCGATACCCATCCACTGCCGGCGGAACGGAATCCGCCATGTCAAAAACCACTTTCCAGCGGCCCGCATTGGCGGACCGAACCTGAGCTTATGCTAGACCTGACGCTGCCAGAGCACAAGAACGCAGGGATTTGGCGGGATAGAGCCGGCGCCGAGTTGCCGAGAGCGCTTGACCAAAGCTCCTACCTCGCTTGATATGGCACAGGGAAAGGTTGGGAGACTACCTGGTTGGAAGGGGATTGCCTTGCCCGCCGACGTCTGACGCTCAACGTCGGTGTTACCGGTCACCGTGTGGTGCGGCTGGAGCCCGCGCTCATCGGCGCGCTTCCGCAAGTGATCGACGATGTGCTCGGTGCGCTGCGCGATGGGGTGTTGCGGCTCGCTGCGGCAAGCGGTGAGGGTGATCCGGCCCTGGCGCCCGCATTGTGGGTCGATAGCGCGCTTGCAACGGGCGCGGATCAGCTCGTTGCGGCGGGCGCGCGGC
>CAJCHR010000260.1 GCA_903970225.1 Actinobacteria bacterium 21-64-8
TGGTGATCGTGTTCGATGACGCCGATCTGCAGAATGCTGCCAAGCGCGGCCTCAGCGGCGCGGTCTCGGCCAACGGCCAGGGCTGCGTCAACGGCACGCGGCTGCTGGTTCAGCGCGGGGTCTACGAGCCCTATCTGGAACTGCTTTCGACCTTCGCAAACCACACCCCGCCCGGCGATCCGTACGATCCCAAGACCGTGCTCGGCCCGGTGATCTCGCAGACCGCGATCGACCGGATCCTGGGCATGGTGAACCGCGGGGTGACCGACGGCGGTCGCATCATCGCGGGCGGCGAACGTCTCGATGGCGATTTCGCGGACGGCTATTACCTGCCGGTCACCGTCGTCGCCGATGTCGATAATGGTTCGGAGATCGCGCAGAACGAAGTGTTCGGCCCGGTGCTCGTGGTCACGCCGTTCGACACCGAGGAAGAGGCGATCACGATCGCCAACTCGACCGACTACGGCCTCGGCGCCTACGTCCACACGCAGAACCTGCGCCGCGCGCATCACGTCACCAGGGAGCTCAATGCGGGCATGATCCACGTCAATGGTTCGGGCGAGGCGATGCAGCCCAACGCGCCGTTCGGCGGGTTCAAGCAGAGCGGCCACGGCCGGCTCGGCGGGGTCGAGGGCCTGCACGAGTTCCTGCAGCCCAAGAACATCTGGATCGCCACGGGCGCAGCGGAGGGTGGACAATGAGCACCCTGCTCGATCCTGCCGAACGCAGTGCGCGCGGCATCGCGACCGCCCTGGAAGCGACAGGCGCGGCGCTCCCGGCCCCCACCTCACCGATCGAGGAAAGCTGGCGCGACTTCATCTTCGCCGAAGTCTGGACCCGTCCCGGCCTGCCGCGCCGCGCACGCTTTCTGGTGGCGCTGGCAAGCGCGGCGATCTGCGGTCTCAGCGAAGACCAACTCGACGGTTTCGTGCGCGGCGCGTTCAAGAGCGGCGAACTCAGCCATTCGGAACTGCGCGAGGCAGCGCTGCACCTCGCGGTCTATTCGGGCTGGGGCAACGGCGGCAAGCTAGACCGGGCGGTCACGCGCATCGCGCAGGAGCTCGGGCTCGAACCCGTCAGCTATGCCCCGATCCGCGCCGCACCGTGGGACGCGCAAGTGCGCAACGACCAGGGCGAGGCCGAATTCACCAAAGTCATGACCTTCCCCGGCGGCGGTCCCACCTCGCCATTCCTCCAGGGCATCAACAACTTCGTGTTCGGCGAGATGTGGTGCCGCCGCGGCTTGGATGAACCCTCGCGCCGCTGGATCACGCTCGTCGGCGTATGCGAGAGCGGCGCCGAGATACCGATCAACAGCCACATCCACTCGGCGATGGCGAGCGGCAATTGCCAGCCCGACGAACTGCTGGAATTCGTGCTGCAGTACGGCACGCACGCCGGCTGGCCCAAGGCATCGCGGATCAACGGCATCGTCCAGCAGCAGATCGCGCACTTCCAGGGCGGCAAGAACTGGATGGGCAAATGACGAGCATCGCTATCGACATGGCTGGCAAGGTTGCGGTGGTCACCGGCGCCGCATCAGGGCTGGGCCGCGCCGTCGCGGTCGGGCTCGCCGCAGCCGGCGTGGACCTGTGCCTGATCGATATCAATCCGGAGGGCCTCGAAGAGACGCGCGACCTGCTACCCGGGCCCGGCGACACGCTGATCCACGCCGCCGATCTGTCCGATCCCGCCGCGTGCAAGGTCCCGATCGAGCTGGCGACGGCCCGGTTCGGCAGACTCGATGCGCTGTGTAACGTCGCCGGACTGATCTATCTCGCCAACACCCCCGAGATGCCATGGGAGCAATGGCAGCGCACCATTGCGGTCAACCTCACCGCGCCGTTCCTGCTGAGCCAGGCGGCGATCCCGCACTTGCTCGAGAACAACGGCGCGATCGTCAACGTCGCCTCCACCGCCGCGTTCATCGGCGAGGCTTATGCCGCCGCTTACTGCGCAAGCAAGGCTGGCCTGGTGCAGATGACCAAGGCGATGGCTATGGAATATCAGAAGCAGCCGATCCGCATCAACGCGGTCGCGCCGGGCGGGATGGTGACCAACATCGCGGTCAACTTCCGTCCGCCCGAAGGCTGCGACTTCGAACTGCTCAAGCGCTTCTCGGGCATGCGCGGCACGGTCGAGGTCGATGATGTCGCCGCGATGGTCTGCTTGCTGGCGAGCCCGGCGGGACGCGGCTTCCACGGTTCGGTCCTGACGATCGACGCGGGGATCACCGCCGGCTGAACCCCTTCACATGAGGTAAGACATGACATTCACGATCGACCAGTTCCGCCTCGACGGCAAAGTTGCGGTGGTCACCGGCGCCGGCGGACGCGGCAATTCGATCGGCCGCGCTTACGCGCTGGGCCTCGCCGAAGCGGGCGCCTCGGTCGTCGTCGCCGATCTCAACGCCGAAGGCGCGAAGGCGGTCGCCGACGAGATCGCCGCGAGCGGCGGCAAGGCGATCGGCGTGCAGGTCGATGTCGCCAACGAAGCTTCGACGCTGGCAATGGGCGCTGCCGCCAGGGACGCATTCGGCGGCGTCGATATCCTGGTCAACAATGCCGCGCTGATGGTCGACATCAGCTACGACAACATCGAGACGATCAGCCTCGACGCGTGGAACAAGGCGTTCGCGGTCAACCTCAACGGCGCGCTGCTGTGCACCCGCGCAGTGGTGCCCTCGATGCGCGAGCGCGGCGGCGGGCGGATCGTCAACCAGACGAGCGGCGGCGCCTTCCCCGCGATCGGCCTCTACGGCATCAGCAAGCTCGCGCTCGTCGGCCTCACCACGACCACCGCCAAAGTGCTGGGCAAGGACAACATCACCTGCAACGCGATCGCGCCGGGCAACGTCAAGTCCGACGCGGGCAAGCTACTCGTCCCCGACGACAGCCCGTTCATCAAGTTTCTGGAGATGACCGTCGCCACCCGCCCGCGCGGCGAGCCCGATGAACTGGTCGGCACGCTGCTGCTGCTCTGCTCGGAAGCTGGCGCGTGGATCACGGGGCAGACGATCCACGTCGACGGTGGCTGGGTGATGCGGCCATAAGCCGCCCGAACCCAGCTGAAACGAGTCGAGCCTGATGAAAGCGATGCGCCTGTTCCACCCCGCGGGTCTCGACAACTTGCGGTTGTCCGACGCGGAGGCTCCCGCGCCGGGACCGGCCGAGATCAAGGTGCGAATCCGCGCGGCATCGCTCAATTTTCGCGACAACCTGGTGGTGAACGGTTTCTTCCCGACCAGGGACGGGATCATTCCGCTTTCGGACGGGGCCGGCGAGGTGATCGCGGTCGGCGCGGGCGTGCGCGAGTTCGCGGTCGGCGACGCGGTGGTCAGCACGTTCCACCCCAACTGGCAGGACGGGCACATCGAGAAGGCCGAGCTCGACAACGCCCCAGGCGGCCCAGCCGACGGGTTCGCGTGCGAGGAAGCGACTCGCCCGGCGGCGCACTTCACGCGGGCGCCGCAAGGCCTCAGCCATGCCGAAGCGGCGACGCTGACTTGCGCGGGCGTCACCGCGTGGCGCGCAGTGGTGACCGACGGCGAGGTCAAGCCAGGCGCAACCGTGCTGGTGCTCGGCACCGGCGGCGTTTCGCTGTTCGCTCTGCAATTCGCCAAAGCGGCCGGCGCGACGGTGATCGCGACCAGCTCGTCGCCCGAGAAGCTCGACCGGCTGAAGGCGCTTGGCGCGGATCACGTGATCGATCACCGTGAGAACCCGAAATGGGGCGAGGCTGCGCTGGCTTTGACCGGCGGCCTCGGGGTCGATCATATCATCGAGGTCGGCGGGCCCAATACGCTCGCGCAAAGCTTCGCAGCCGCACGCACCGGCGCGCATGTCGCCCTGATCGGCGCGGTCGCTGGGTTCGATGTCGATACGATGCCGTTCGCGGTTGTGCAGGCGAAGCGGCTGCGGCTGCAGGGCGTGACCGTGGGTTCGCGGCGTGACCAACGGGACATGGTCCGCGCGATCGAGGCGCTCGGCATCCGTCCGGTCATCGACAGTACGTTCGCGCTCGCGGACCTTGCGGGCGCGTTTCGGCACCTTTCGGGCGGCGGGCATTTCGGGAAGATCGTGGTCGAGGTTTAGGGCGCGCGGAATTTGCGCTAGCGGGAGGCATGACACGCTGGCCCCTGCCCCAACCCATGGCGCTCGCGCTCGAACAGGCCCGCAAGGCGGTCCGGGCTGGCGAAGTGCCGATCGGCGCGGTGATCATGAAGGACGGTGAGATCGTCGCAGCGGCGCACAACGAGACACGCGCGCTACCCGATCCCACCGCGCACGCCGAACTGCTGGCGATCCGCCGCGCCGCGCAGACCCTGGGTCAGGAACGGCTCGACGGCTGCGAATTGTGGGTCACGCTCGAACCCTGCGCGATGTGCGCCGGCGCGATCGCCCATGCCCGCATACCGCGGCTCTATTACGCGGCGCCGGACCCGAAAGGCGGCGCGGTCGAACATGGCGCGCGGGTGTTCGAGCATGCGCAAAGCCTGCATGTGCCCGAGGTTTACGCCGGGCTCGGCGCGGAGGAAGCGGGCGAATTGCTTCGGGAGTTCTTCAGGGCACGTCGGTAGCCCTAAAGCCCGCGCCATATCCTGAGCGCCGCGGTGTCGGTGGGGCCAAGGCTCTGCGCATCACAGGCGATCGGTTTGAACCGCGTGTCGAAGCACACATGCACCTCGCGCAGCCAGCCGCCATTGCCGACAAGCAGCCCGATCGCCTTGCGTGTCCAGCCAGGGTTCGCCTCGATGAACGCATCGCGCAAGTCACCCGCAGTCAGCCCATCGTTGCGCGAGAGGTGATCGGCATCAGGCAGCGCAGCCCCGCGCCACAACCGGCTTGCCGTCGCGAAATACGCGGCCGGTGTTTTGGCCATGCAAGTGCCATGCTTGAGCCACTCATGCGCGATCAGGTACGGTACGGGCGTCATGCAAAGGTTGTCACGATAGTCCGCCGGCGAGGGAAGCGGCGTCATCGCACACCACTGTGGCGGCGGGCCGGACCGCGATTCGGGCCAAAGCCCATGAAGGACGAACCCGAACCGCCCGGACTTGCCCGAACATTGCATCGAACCCGGATCATGGTTTCCCCGGCAGAACTCGGGCGACCAACTGATCGCGAGCGTATAGCCCCCGATCGACGATCGCACCGTCGACCCATCGGGCTTGATCTGTGGCAGCGGGCCGACGTTTGCGGACGGATGGCATTGATAAGCCTGCGCCAAAGCGCCTGCCGGAAACGCCAGCAGGGCCAGCGTCACGAGCGCACGAGCAACAATCACAAGGGGGTGAAATCGAGTCCGATATCGACGGCAGGCGCGCTTTGGGTCAACCGGCCGACCGATACGAAATCGACGCCGGTCGCAGCGATCGCGCCGATCGTCGCAAGATTGACACCGCCCGAAGCCTCACACGGCACTCGCCCATCGACGATTGCCAGCGCCTCGCGCAGCGTCGGCAGCGCCATGTTGTCTAGCAACAGATGCGTCCCGCCCGCCGCAATGGCAGGCTCGATCTGGTCGAGCCGGTCGACTTCCACGATAATGTGCGCGATGCCCGCTGCCTTTGCGGCTCCCACCGCCTGGCCGATCGATTGGGCGACCGCGACATGATTGTCCTTGATCATCGCCGCGTCCCACAGGCCCATGCGATGGTTTTGCGCACCGCCCATCCGCGTCGCGTATTTTTCGAGATGGCGCAGGCCGGGGATCGTCTTGCGCGTGTCGAGCAGCACGGTTTTGCCGCCGCCGATCGCCTCGACATACTGCCGCGTCAGGGTCGCGACGCCGGAAAGATGTTGCACCGTGTTGAGCGCGGACCGCTCGGCCGTCAGCAGCGCACGGGCGCCGCCGACGAGCCGCATCAATGCTGTGCCAGGCGCAACGGTGGCACCCTCGGGAACGAGGATATCGACTTCAGCCGAGGGATCGAGCTTGCGGAAGAAAAGTTCGGCGATCGGCAGACCAGCGACAACGATGGCATCGCGGCTATCCATCACCCCGGAAAAGCGCGCATCGACAGGAATTACGCTCTCGGCGGTGACATCGCGGCCGCCGCCCGGAAGGCCTTCGCCGAGATCCTCGGAAAGCGTCGCTGCGACGAAGGCATCGATATCGAAGTCGGGAATCGAGAAAGGCATTTAGTGGCGTCCGGATCGTCGTGCCGGCGAATGCGGGCCGCTGCGCTGCGAACTAGCGGCCCGCTGTCCCGGGTCAAGCCCGGGAAGATATGCGAACAATCAATGCACGAACCGCGCGATCACATCACGGTACGAACGCGAGACTTTCACCTGTTGACCGGAGTCCAGTACCAGGAAACACTCGCCATTGGTGTGCGGCTTGACCTGGCGGACCAGGTTCAGATTGACGATCGTCGAACGATGGACCCGCTGGAATACGCGCGGGTCGAGCCTGCGCTCAAGGTCCTTCATCGTCTCGCGCAGGATCAGCGAGTTGTCGGCGGTGCGGATGCACATGTAGTCGCCGGCGGCCTCGATATGCTCGATGCTGTCGACATCGATCCGGAAGATCTGGCCGCGGTCCTTGATGTTGATGAGCTTCTCGAACCGGCCCGCGCCGCCCTCGACCTCATCGGGCATCGCTTCCATCGCGTCGGGTGCGACTTCGGCGAGGACGGTCTTCAGCTTCTCGGCCTCCTCGGCCGAGCGCTTTTCGGACAATCGCGTACGCACCCGGTCGAGCGTGTCAGCCAGCTTGTCCTCTTCAACCGGCTTCATCAGGTAATTCACCGCGTTCGCCTCGAACGCACGCACTGCATGCTCCTGATAGGCGGTCACGAAAACGAACAGCGGCGGATCCATCTCCATCACGCCCTTGACCACGCTGAACCCATCGAATCCCGGCATCTGAATGTCGAGGAACACGAGGTCGGGCTTTTCGGTCTTGATCTTGCGGATCGCCTCGCGCCCGTTCGAGCAGGTGTCGATGATCTCGACGTCGGGGAATTTTTCGAGCCTCAGCTGGAGGCCCTGGATCGCCAGTTTCTCGTCGTCCACGAGGATCGTGCGAATGGTCATGTGGATTTTATCCCTTTAATCACTTTGCGCAGCACGCGCGGCTTAGCCGGCCATTGTCGTGAGCCTTGTAGCGGTGAGTCCCGTCTGCGGCATGAACCCAGTCTGCCGCGCAGGCTCCACTTTCGCTTCGAAAGGTATTTCGATGACGACGGCGAAACCGCCCTCGACGGGCTCGACCGTGTCGAAGAGATGGTTCTCGCCGTATGCCTGCGCAAGCCGGTCACGGATGTTGGCAAGACCCACTCCCGTTGACGCCAATTCGCCGCCCTCGCTCGCCATGCCCGAAAGCCTGTTCTCAGCGCCCATGCTTTGCAAGCCAGGGCCGGTATCGGAGACGGTGATGCGAAGGTTGGGGCCGACGAGTTGCGTCGCGATGGTGATCTCGGCACCGCTTTCCTGCGGGCTCACGGCATATTTGATCGCATTTTCGACCAGTGGCTGGAGCAAAAGCGAGGGCAGCAGCCCTTGCGTGGTGTCCTCATCGATCCGGAAAATCGTCTGTAACCGCTCTTCGAACCGCATCCGCTCGATGCCGAGGTAGAGATTGAGTGTATCGACCTCCTGCGAAACCGTCACCCGGCCCGTCGGTTCGGTGGCAAGCGTGTAGCGCAGGAACGAGGATAGCCGGGTCAGCATGGCATTCGCAGGTTCGGTTTCCTTCAGCAGCACGAGCGTGGAGATCGAATTGAGCGTGTTGAACAGGAAGTGCGGATTGAGCTGATAGCGCAGCATCGCGAGTTGCGCGCTCGTCGCCTGATTCTCCAGACGGATCAGCTGATCGTTCTGTTCCTCCACCCGCAGGAAGAAGTTGATCGCGTAATAGAGCGCAGACCAAGCGCCAAGCAGCGTCGCATCAAAGAAAAACACCCCGATCACGAACTGTGCGAGGCTTGCCTGGCTGTCAGCGCGGTAGAGCGAGATCACCCAGCCATCCATGAACGCATGCACGCCCACCGCGACCGGCAACGCGATGGCGGTGACGCCCCAGGTGACGATCGGGCGCTGGCCGATGAGCTGGCGGTATATCACCGCGAGGATCAGCGAGATCGAAAAACCGGTGATCGTCTCGATCAGCACCAGCACCAGGAACGAAGGCGGCTGGGTGTTGGCGAGGCTCGACATCGCACGCAGCAGAAGCGCGCCGGTCCAACCGGCATATTGTAGGCGCCAGAATGCCCGGTTCTTGTTCGCGAAGAACGGGATCGGCTGGATGGGCAGCACGGCCATGAAGCGGGTCTAGCGGAAAACCCGCGAATTTGGAAATTCGCGCGCGATGCTAACCTGCCACCGCCCACAGATCGCCGGCATCCGCCTCGCGGCGGACGCGCCCGCGGCGCTCCAGATCGATCAGATGGGCCAGCACCGACCGGCCGGCCGCAGGGTGGAGTGCGGGGTTCACTGCCGCGTACATCTGCGGAACCAGAGCCGCAATCGTGCTCGAGCCAGGTTCGAGCAGTCGCAGGATCTGGTTTTCACGCTGCCGGCGATGACCGATGATCCCGCGGACGAACTGCGATGGCTTGGTGACCGCAGGGCCGTGCGCCGGATAATAGATGCGGTCACCGCGCGTCTGCAGTTTTTCGAGCGACGCCATGTAATCGCTCATATCGCCGTCGGGAGGCGAGACGACCGTGGTCGACCAGCCCATCACATGATCCCCGCTGAACAGCGCGCCCGTGCCTTCAAGCGCGTAGCACAAATGATTGGACGTGTGTCCCGGGGTTGCCACAGCGGTCAGCGTGAAACCCTCACCGGTGACGCTGTCCCCGTCCATCAGCACGTGATCGGGGTGATAGCCGGTGTCAAACGAAGCATCGGCGCGCGGACCGTCGTCGACCAGCGAGAGCGGCGCGCAACCAACGACTTTCGCGCCTGTCAGCGCCGCCAGAGGCGCGGCGGCGGGCGAATGATCGTGATGGGTGTGCGTGCAGAGAATGGCGACCACTCGCGCATTGCCAATCGCCTTTACCAGCGCGGCGATATGGTCTTCCTCATCCGGCCCCGGATCGATCACCGCGACCTCGCCGCCGCCACCGACGATATAGCTTTGCGTTCCCGTAAATGTGAACGGCGAGGGATTGCGCGCCAGCACGCGCCGCACCAGCGGCTCGAGCTGCTCGGAGGCGCCATAAGGCGGCGGCGTGGTCGCGGTCGATGCCATCGCGGGGATATGGACGCTCGCACGCTGGCCGCCAAGCCCGCACTCGAAAAGCGCTAGCCCACCTGCATATCGTTGCTGAACCCGGGGATCTTGACTTCCAGCCCGTCGAGCACGTCGGTCAGCACGATCTGGCAGGACAGGCGGCTGGTCGCGGTCACCCCGGCGGCGAGATCGAGCAGGTCTTCCTCGTCGTTCGAGGCCGCTGGTAACTGGGCGAACCAGGCACGCGCCACGATCACATGGCAGGTCGAGCAAGCCATTTGCCCCTCGCAGGTTCCCTCAAGCGCCATTCCTGCAGCCTGCCCGACTTCGAGCAGCGGTTGCCCGGCTTCTGCCTGCGCCTCGACCCGGGCGCCGTCTGTCGTCACGAAGGTTACATGGATCAAGTCAAAGCTCCCTGCGCGGCAACGGCCGCAGTGATCAACGCACAGGCATCCTCCAGTTCCGAAGCTTCAGTATATCGACCGAATCCGAGCCGGATAGAGGATTTCGCGGACGCGTCGTCAAGGCCGATCGCGCGAAGCACATGGCTCGGGCGCCCGGACCCGCTGGCGCAAGCCGATCCGGCGGAAAACGCGACCTCGCGTAGCTCGCTCATCAGCCGGGCGACGTCGAGCCCAGGTTTGCGGAGGTTGAGATTGCCGTGCCAACGCTGCTCAGCCGAGCCATTGAGTGTCCAGTCCGCAAGCAACGCACGGGCTCGGGTCCACAGCGTCTCGACATGCGCGGCGTCGGCAACGCGCCCAGCGATCGCCAGCGCCGCCGCCGCTCCGAAGCCTGCACACAGCGCGGGGCTCAACGTGCCTGAGCGCAGCCCCTGCTCCTGCCCGCCGCCGTGGATCAGCGGCGCGATCTCCAGCCCGTCACGCAGCCACAATGCGCCGATCCCCTTCGGGCCATAAAGCTTGTGCGCGGACAGCGCGATCATATCGGCGCCTTGCGGAGGATCGATCTTTCCAGCGCCCTGCACCGCGTCGCACAGGAATAGCGCGCCGGCCTGATGAGCCGTTTCGGCGAGCGCGGCGACCGGCTGGATGGTGCCGATTTCGTTGTTGACCTGCATGACTGCGACGAGATCCGTACCGGCGGCGATCGAGATATGCGGATCGACCAGCCCTTCGCCATCGACCGGGATCACTTCGACCGCAGCACCGCTCGCCCTTGCAGTATCGAGCACCGCCGCGTGCTCAATCGCTGAGACGGCGATCTGCCTGGGCCGCACGCCAAAGATCGCAAGGTTGAGCGCCTCGGTCGCGCTGCCGGTGAAAATGACCCGGCCGCCCGGCGGCAGCAGCGCTGCGACCCGATCACGCGCCACCTCGATCGCAGCGGCGGCGCCACGGCCCGCGCGATAAGGACTGTGCGGGTTGGCAAACCCTGCGCCCTCGGGTCCGCCCAGCCAGGGCAGCATCGCCTCCAGCGCCTCGGGCGCGAGGGGCGTCGTGGCCTGGTAATCGAGGTAGATCAGGACATTCCCTTCCGCGGCGGCGGCCCCATCACGCGGCCTTCCTCGCAGCCGCGATCGTCCGCCAGGCATCGAGAAAGCGATGAATGTCAGCCTCGGTTGTATCGCGACCGATGCTGACCCGCACCATCTCCGCGCCGCCGCTGACGCCCATCGCTTCGATCACGTGGCTGAGCTTCATCGAGCCCGACGAGCATGCGCTTCCGGCCGAGACCGCGATTCCCATCCCGTCGAACCGGATGAGCTGCACCGCCGACGACACGCCCGGCATCACGTATGCGCCAATCGTCGCGATGCGCGGCGCATCGCCGGTGATCAGCGATCCGCCTGCTGCCAGGATCCCATCATCCAGGGTCGCGCGCAATCGGGCCGCGTCGGCCATCCACCCGCGCCCGGCTTCGAGCGCTGCGGCCATGGCGCAGGCCAGCGGCATGTTCTCTGTTCCCGGACGATAGCCGCGCTCCTGACCGCCCGAAGGCGCGATCAGCGACCAGTCCTTGAGCAGCAACGCGCCGATGCCGATCGGACCGCCGAACTTGTGCGCGGCGATACAGATCATGTCGGCGTCGGGCAGCGCAAGCTTGCCAGCGCCTTGCGCGCAGTCGGCGAACAGCAACCCGCCCGCACCGCGTACGGCCTCCGCGACCTCTACAAGCGGCTGGATGACGCCAGTCTCGTTGTTAACTTGCTGAATCGCCACCAGCCCGCGGATCGCGGCAGCGCCCGGATCGACCCGCCCGGTACGATCGACCGGCAGCCGCGCCGCATCCTCGGCAAGCCGCAACACCGCGTCGTGCTCCACTGGTGACACGGCTACCAGCGGCAAGCGACAGCGCGTCAGCGCAATCGTCAACGCCTCGGTCGCGCCCGAAGTGAACACCAGTTCGCCGTCCCAGCCAAGCGCGGCCTTTACGCGCTCGCGGGCATCCTCCAGAGCCGCACGCACCGCACGCCCAGCGCCATGCGGGCTCGAAGGATTGGCCCAGATGTCGTACCCCTCGATCAGCGCCGCGCGCGCTTCGGGCAGCAGTGGCGCCGAAGCCGCGTGGTCCAGATAGAGGCGATTTGTCAGACTCATCGGGACTGCGCCATTTTGTTGCTTTCGGGACACGCGTTTCTATATAGCGCTCTTCCTATATTCCTACCCGTCGCACGGCCGCGAATCTTTCCGCGAAGCGCCGTCCCCCGGACTCAACCTGTCAGGTCGCGATTTTCATGCCATCAGTTATCTTTCCCGGTCCCGAAGGTCGTCTCGAAGGCCGCTTCCAGCCCAGCCCTCGCCCCCGCGCGCCCGTCGCGATGATCCTGCATCCGCATCCGCAGGCAGGCGGCACGATGAACGACCGCATCACGCAGGCGCTCTACAAGGACTTCGTTGCGCGTGGCTTCGCCACGCTGCGCTTCAATTTCCGCGGCGTGGGTCGTTCGCAGGGCGCGTTCGACAACGGCATCGGCGAACTGTCGGACGCCGCTTCGGCTCTCGACTGGGTCCAGTCGATTCACCCCGAAGCCTCGTCGACCTGGATCGCGGGTTACAGCTTCGGCGCGCTGATCGGGATGCAGCTCTTGATGCGCCGCCCCGAAATCCGCGGCTTCATTTCGATCGCTCCGCCCGCGAACATGTACGATTTCACCTTCCTCGCCCCATGCCCCGCATCGGGGATCATCATTCAGGGCATGGGCGACACCGTCGTGACGCCCAACTCCGTGCAGAAGCTCGTCGACAAGCTGCGAACGCAACGGCACATCACGATCAACCACGACGAAATCCCCCGCGCGAACCACTTCTTCGAACACGAGATCGAAGAGCTGATGGGCTCGGTCGACAAGTACCTCGACTTCCGCCTCTCGCCCGAGTGCACGATCCGCTGATGACATCGTCCCCCGGTGGGGAGGGTTTTCAGGCGATGCGCGGCAGTTGCCATCCATAAGCGACCGCGCCGATCCTAAGCCCGAAGCAGGCAATCCCGGCGGCTAACGCAACCGGGCGCGGGCCGAGCTTGAGCCAGCGGCCGATCACCACGACGACAGCCGCCAGCAATGCGGCGCTGGCATAAATGTCCTTGTGCAGGATGTGCGGCACCTCGTTCAGCAGGATGTCGCGGATCACGCCGCCACCGACCGCACCGACCGTACCGAGAAAACAGGCGGGCAACCGATGGACCGCGTTCTCCAGTGCCTTCTCGGTGCCGGCGACCGCGAACAGCGAGAGGCCCACCGCGTCCATGATCGTCACCGGCCACGAAGACACCGGCGGGCGTACCGAGGCCGGAAGCGCCGTCGCCAGAGCTCCGAGGATGACGATCACCGCGTATTCGGGCCTGGCGATCGCCGCCGGGCGCAGACCGAGCATCACATCGCGTACCACGCCGCCGCCTAGTGCGGTGACAAAGGACAGTACGAGAATCCCGATCAGGTCGAACCCGGCATGCGCTGCCGCCAGCGCGCCTTCGACCGCGAACACCGCGGTGCCGGCGAGGTCCGCTGCGCGCACCACGCGCGCCCCGACGGAAGGCTGAAGCATGCGGGTCAACGCACGTCCGCAGGCGACGTGCCGCGCTCGCCCGGAATGACCCATAGCGCGACATTGGCGATCATGATTACGGCCAGCACCAGCATCAGCACGACTTGCAGCCGCGATCCGCCGCGGCGCCACAATGCGAACGCGCCGATGGTCAAAGCGGCGGCCGCGAGCATGATAATGGAAAGGACGGTAGGGGAACTCATCGCGGGTCCATAACCCTGAGAAGCCCACGATGACTATCGGCGTTGTTGACACCACTGACTCCTCCCACATGCGGGAGGGGTCAGTGGTGGGCAGTCCCACGCGATTATCTGACAAGAAAAGGCCCCCGAGCCCTTCCCGCGAGCGGGAGGGGAGACGGCAGGGCCCTCGCGTCAGGCTGCGATGGGCGCCGCGATCGGGGCGGCCTTGCGCACGCCTTCGTCGACGTGCGCTTCGAACTGCGCGAAGTTGTCGATGAACTTGCGCACCAGCTCCTGCGCGGTGACGTCGTACGCGGCCTGGTCAGTCCATGCGGCGCGCGGGTCGAGCAGCTTCGTATCAACGCCTGGCACCGCGACCGGAACCTCGAAGCCGAAGTTGGGATCTTCACGGAACTCGGCGTCGTTGAGGCTTCCGTCGAGCGCGGCGTTGAGCAGCGCGCGGGTCGCCTTGATCGGCATGCGCTTGATGCCTTCCTGCGTCGCCTTGCCGCCCGACCAGCCAGTGTTGACCAGCCAGCATTGCGCCCCGCCCTTGGCGATCCGCTCCTTGAGCAGATTTCCGTAGACCGACGGGTGGCGCGGCATGAACGCGGCGCCGAAGCAGGTGCTGAAGGTGGCTTCCGGCTCGGTCACGCCGATCTCGGTGCCCGCGACCTTGGCGGTATAGCCCGAGAGGAAGTGGTACATCGCCTGCTCGGGGGTGAGCCGTGCGATCGGGGGCAACACGCCAAACGCATCGGCGGTGAGGAAGATGATGTTCGACGGCGGCGGGCCGAGGTTCTCGTCGCTGGTGTTGGGAATGAACTCGATCGGATAGGCGCCGCGGGTGTTCTCTGTCTTGCTGCCGTCGGTGAAATCGAGCTCGCGGGTGTTCTCGTCCATCGTCACGTTCTCGAGGATCGTGCCGAACATCTTGGTGGTCGCGTAGATCTCGGGCTCACCCTCGGCCGAGAGATTGATCATCTTGGCGTAGCAGCCGCCCTCGAAATTGAACACCGCGGTGTCCGACCAACCATGCTCGTCATCGCCGATCAGCGTGCGCGAGGCGTCTGCCGACAGCGTGGTCTTGCCGGTACCCGAGAGCCCGAAGAAGATCGCGCTGGTGCCATCGGGTCCGATGTTGGCCGAGCAGTGCATCGGCATCACCCCTTGCGCGGGCAGCAGGTAGTTGAGCAGGCCGAACACGCCCTTCTTCATCTCGCCCGAATATTCGGTGTTGCCGATCAGGATCAGCTTCTCGGTGAAGTTGACCGAAATCACGGTGTCGCTGCGGCAGCCGTGGCGCTCAGGATCGGCCTTGAAGCTGGGCAGGTTGAGGATCGTGTACTCGGGCACGAAGGACGCCACCTCGTCCGCGGTCGGGCGGACCAGCAAGGTGTGCACGAACAGGTTGTGCCAGGCCATCTGAGTGACCACGCGCACGTTCACCCGATATTCGGGCTGGCTGCCGCCGAACAGGTCGGCGACATAGAGTTCGTCCTTGTCCTTCAGCGCGGCGAGGAAGTCGGCCTTGAGGTTCGCCCAGTGCTCGGGCGTCATCGGCTGGTTGACCTTGCCCCAGTTGATCGAGTCCTCGGTCGTTCCATCGCGGACGATGAACTTGTCCTTCACACTGCGGCCCGTGAACTTGCCGGTGTCGACCAGCAGCGCGCCGTCCTTTGTCAGCCGCCCCTCGCTCCGCTTCAGCGCATGTTCGACAAGCGCCGACGTGCCCAGGTTGCCGTGGATCGTCGCGCGCGTCGGAAAACCCTGTTTATCGAGCGGGAAGCTGAGGGGTGAAGTCGTCAAATTGATCTCCATGCGCGGCCGGCCAGTGAACCCTTGATCACGGCCCCGGAATTGCCGCTCTCATTCGGATGCTCGGCGCAGCTTAGCCCCCCCGAGTTCAAGGTCAAATTAGCGAATTTGCTAGGAAAGAGCTAGTGATATCGCTTGACAATTTCACCGTGGTAGATGCGTTCAAAGCAATCGTTGCCCGCCTGGCAGGGGCGGCACACCCCATTCGGATGACAGCGCCCGACATGGCAGACCAGACTCACCCCCCCGATATCGTGCGCGAAGACGGCGTCGCCGTGCCGCGCCAGACGATTGCGCTGGTCGATGACGACCGCAACATCCTCACCACCGTGTCGATCGCGTTGCAGGCCGAAGGCTTCGCCACGCGCGTCTATACCGATGGCGAGGCGGCGCTGAAGGCGCTGGCCGAGAACCCGCCGGATCTTGCGATCTTCGATATCAAGATGCCGAGGATGGATGGTCTTGCGCTGCTCGCCAAGCTTCGCGAAAAGTCGGCGCTGCCGGTGATCTTCCTGACATCCAAGGATGGGGAGCCCGACGAGGCGCTGGGCCTCGCGATGGGCGCGGACGACTACATCACCAAACCTTTCAGCCTGCGGCTGCTGGTGGCGCGGATCCGGGCAATCCTGCGTCGCAGCGAGTTTGCCAGGGCACCGACCGACGAGAGCCCACGCGAAGATTTGCCCGAGCCCGTCCGCCGCGGCCGGCTGACGATGGACCAGGCGCGCCAAGCGGTAAGCTGGTCCGACCAGCCGGTCTCACTCACGGTTACCGAGTTCCTGATCCTGGAGGCGCTCGCGCTGCGGCCCGGCATCGTGAAGAGCCGCAACCAGTTGATGGACGCGGCCTACAGTGACGACGTGTTCGTCGACGATCGCACGATCGACAGCCACATCAAGCGGCTGAGGCGCAAGTTTCGTGCGGCGGACCCGGAGTTCGACGCGATCGATACGCTTTACGGTGCCGGATATTCGTTCTCCGACACCTGAACAGGCCTCGATGCGCGCGCGTATGATCACGGTGCCTTCGCGGCTGCGCTGGAGCCGGCGGCTGCCGCTCACTGCGCGCATCCTTGCCGTCAACATCATCGCGCTGGGGCTGATGGCGGGAAGCCTGCTGTACCTCGACAGTTACCGCAAGCAGCTGTTGACCGAGCGGTTCGGGCAGGCCCGCGCCGAAGTGCAGATCACCGCTGACGCACTGCGCGAGGTCAACCCGAACGAGCGCGCGCGGCTGCTTCTGCGGATCGGCAACAGCCAGCACTTGCACTTGCGCGTCTTCGCCAAGGACGGCGAAGTGCTCGCCGACAACTTCGTGCTTGGTCCGCCGACGTTCGCGCTCGCTGATCCCCGGACTCAGCCGTGGCTCCAGAAGGCGGCGCGCGTGCTCGACCGGATCACCGACTTCCTTCTCGGCACCCCGCCGATCGAGGCCTACACCGAGCGCGGCAACGGCCAGAACTGGCCCGAAGTGGTCAGGGCCGCGAGCGAACCGGCGACGGTCATGATCCAGCGCATGGCGCCGGACCGCACCCCGGTCATTACCGCCGCTTCTCCGATCGGCGACCACGGCCGCGTGCTGATGATCACGCGAAACGCGACCGACGTGACGCAGGCGGTCCGCGACGCGCGCCAGACGCTGGCGATCGTCATCGCGCTGGCGCTGGCAATCTCTGTGTTTCTATCGTTGTTTCTCGCACGCACTATCGTGCGACCGCTGCGCACGCTGGTGCGAGCGGCGGTGCGCGTGCGGCTTGGGCGCGATCGGACGGTC